>JAFGKQ010000093.1 GCA_016928495.1 Candidatus Fermentibacterales bacterium | reverse complement strand
GGTGTACGCGGGCGAGCGCCCCTTTCTCTACGCTGGAAAGCCGGAGGAGTACCTGCTGGCCAGACAGCCGCAGTACGGGTTCTACGAGAGAGCGCGGGAGCACCTGACAGCCTCGGATACGCTGCTTCTGGTGGATATGGGCAACAGAGCCTTCTACGCGCCGGGCATGCCCCTGTACGAGTCCTGGGATATCCCCTTCAGGGTGCTGGAGCCCCTCTGGGCAGCGCGTCCCGGCTCTGGTTGCAGCCTGGCGGAGGAGCTTGCTCGCGACGGCGTGTGCTACATGGCGATCGACATGGACATGGCGTCGAACAGCATCTCGAGCCAGCTCGATAGCTTTCAGATGGAGTGCTGGCGTGACTTCCTGAGGGAGCGCTGCGAGCCGGTCCTGGTGGTCGGCTCCTTCGTGCTGCTCAGGTTGGGGCCGCCGAGTGGAAGGGAGGACGGCTCAGCGCTTCTCGAGAGCCGTGACTATCCTCTGGAGAAGGATCTTCTCGTCGCTGATGTTGTCGAGGTCCAGCGGTATGGTCGAGAGCGCGTCGATGTAGGCCCGTATGACCGTCGCCTTGGTGATGCGCTCCTTCTTGTGCTCTTTGTCGCGACTGGAGGAAACGGTCCTAACGATCCTCGTAAGGAGCTCTTCCTGATCGAAACGTATGGGAACCGTCAGCCGCACGGAAGCCTGGTCCCTGTCCTCTATGTCATTGATACTCTGGACTATGCCTTCTCTTCTTCTTGCTATCACGAGTTCTCCTCCTGGCAGGGAACATAGGCCAGAATCGGATGAAGTCAAGTGTAGTGATGAAGTTTCGGACTTATGAATTTGGGGTATTGACGCAAGGTCCGCAGTAGCTTAGACTCCCTTCGAGGAGAGCTACGGTCCAAGCATTGCGGTTTGCTGCAATAGGACCGATATTCAGGTTTCAATGTCGCTGGGAATACGGCGTTGGGACCAAGAAGGGTTGGAGGCGGAAGCAAGATGATGTTCAGCTTCGGCAAGGGGGGAAAGTCAGCCGTCGGCCTCGACATCGGCAGTCACTCTGTAAAGGCCGTTGAGCTGATAAGATCCGGCAAATCGCTCAAGCTGTCTCGATACGGAGTGCAGGAGCTTCTGCCGGGTACCGTGGTCGATGGCGAGGTGGTGAACAGGGAACACCTGATAGCCACCATCCGTGACGTTCTCCGCAGCGCGGGAATCAAGCCGAAGAACGTCTTCTCCGCCGTATCGGGCCGCAGCGTCATCGTGCGCCGCATACCAATGGAGAAGATGTCGGAGGAAGATGCCCGACAGGCCATCCACTGGGAAGCGGAGCAGCACATTCCGTTCCGCATCGACGAGGTGAGCCTGGACTTCAAGATCGTAAACCCGGAGATCTCGCCGGGGCAGATGGAGGTGCTGCTCGTCGCGGCGAAACGGGAGGTCGTAGATCTTCACCGCTCGCTGCTGCAGAGCGCGGGCGTGAGACCTGTGGCCATCGAGCTCGAGCAGTTCGCGCTTCAGAGAGCCTTCCAGAACGCCTACCTGCCTCCGGAGGACCTCTGCGTCACGATCATCAACATAGGCGCCGAGGTAACCAACATGGTCGTGGTCCGCGGAGGGCTCCCCAGCTTCAACCGTGACCTGGCCATAGGAGGCAACCGCTTCATCGAGGCACTCCAGCGCTCGCTGGGTCTCGACTACGAGGTTGCCGAGAAGGTTCTGAGGGGCGAGTTGCCCGAGGGCGTGTCCAACGATGACGTCAGGTCCGCGATAGGATACGTCATCGAGGAGCTCTCCACGAGCATCAGGCGCTCATTCATCTCCTTCCAGGCCTCCGGCGAGAGCAACCGCATCGACAAGATGTACATAAGCGGCGGCTGCTCGCTGGTTCCGGGGCTGGCGACGATCCTCAGCGAGCAGCACGGACTGCCCGTCGAGCCGCTCCAGCCCTTCGCGAACCTGATCGTCGACGACTCGGTCATCCCTGACGATGAGCGCGCCACTCTGGGCGCCCTGCTCACGGTCAGCGCCGGACTGGCGCTGAGGGGCTTCGAGCCGGGCCGTGTGGACATCAACGTCCTGGAGGAGGCGGGCGAGGGAAGAAGGAAGAGGGCCAAGGCAGCCGCTCCCGCGGCGGCCGGGGCTCCCTCCATCTCCAGAGTGCTCAGCTACGTGCCTCTGATCCTGGTCGTTGCCGGGGTCGTGGCGCTGGGCCTCCACTACAAGGGGGTGAAGGACAAGGAGAAGAAGCTGCAGGACGATATTGCGGTAATAGATGAGCAGATCGCCCAGATGCAGACCCAGCTGCAGCAGCAGGAAATGGTCAACAACCTGGCGGAAGAGGTCGCCGCCAGACAGAGAGCCATCCAGAGCCTTGCCCTCAACCAGAGGTTCAGTGTTTACGTGATGGAATACCTCTGCCGCGCTCTCTATCCCGAGCAGGCGGCTCTCGCCGAAGAGGCGGAGAAGGGCATATACCTGACCAGCCTCATTATCAGCGGGAACTCGAGCATTCGCCTCACCGGCATAGCCAGGACATGGGGCGACATAGTCGAGTTCCAGCAGAGGCTTACCGAGCTGAAGCCCGATGGCAGCACTTCTCTGTTCTCGCTTCCCGATTACGGGCAGACCTACATGATGACTACCGTGGCCGGGGCCGGCGTTGCCGGCGCCGGCTCTGACGTGAGGTATCAGTTCGACATGGAAGTCGGGGTCAACTCGGCGTCTCTGGAACCACTAGTTGGCGACTACGTGGGAATCTGATCGGGGGGATCATGAAAAGGCTGATCGCTGTATCGGTGGTCTCGCTTCTGATCGTGATGGCAGGCTGCGACCTGTTCGGAATCGATGAGACGCGGGGCTACGTCACCGGGCACATCTACGAGGACGCCGCGCACACCATACCGGCCGAGGGCGTCTGGCTCTTCCTCGAGGGAGACACTACGACCGTCTACTCCCAGTCCTGCCTGACCGATGTGAACGGCTGGTACATCATGGATGTCCAGATCTACCCGGAGATCGTCGAGGGCGAAGGCGGAGGCGTGACCTACAGCTTCCCCGACGAGATCCCCATCGGTTTCTACGCCTACGATGCGGACCAGGACAGCGCCTACATCTTCTGCACCAAGCAGACCAACCCGATGACGCTGGGCGTGGGCGACACGCTGTATCTCTGGTCCATCGACATCAACGATTTCCATGACGTGCCTCCGGGCGGTGGTGGCTCTGGCGGCGGCGGAAACTAGTGGTCACCGGAAGCAAGAGAGAGAGGGGGTAGACAGTGGCCGGGATCGACATTCGTGACCCCAGGCTTCTGAGAGTGATCCTCGGACTCGTGCTTCTGGCCGTGGTGGTCTACGTCTACTTCAACTTCATCGTGAAGGGTGTGCAGGACTCGATCACGGAGGCCGAGGACACCTACAGGATGAGGGAGACACAGCTCGAGACGCTGCAGCAGCAGACCACCGAGGACATGGCCATGATGTCCCAGAGAATCGAGCAGTACGAGCAGGAGCTCGAACGTCTGGACAGGTTCCTTCCCAGGAGCTACAGCCAGGAGGAAGTCCTTCAGATGCTTGCGGACAAGGCCGATAACAGCGGCCTTCAGATACTCTCGCTGAGCCCGATGCCGGCATCGGCTCAGGGCGAGTACACCAGCTACGATTGGCAGGTCCACCTGGTCGGGCGCTACCATCGCCTCGGGGTCTTCCTCGATCAGCTCACGCAGCAGGCGATGATGACGGCCGTGGAGGACCTCGAGATTCACCAGATGAAGGCCGCCGAGGGCAAGTTCGACAACATCGAGGCGACCTTCACGTTCTCCGCGTTCGTCGCGCCGTGAGGAGGTGTAGAGAGATGAAGAAACGTGCCCGCGAGGCTCCGGCGGCGTTCCTGCTCCTCGCCCTCCTGGCGGCGGCATCCTGCTCCGACCAGGGCGGGGGGGAAGTCTCGTCGGCCGTCGTGCCTCCGGATCTGACCGCGGCAGCCGGGCGCACCCGGGTAGAGGGTTGGCTCGAGGTCCTGTTGCCGGTCGGATCCCCTGCGATGCTCGACGCGGCCGCGAGCGGCGCCAGGACCTGGTTCCTGCTCCCCGGTGAGAGGGCGCTGCTCTGCTACGACTCCTCCGAGAGGGAGTGGAGATCCTTCAGGATGGAGGGCGGCGGCAGCCCCTACCTGGACATAGCGGCAACGGGCGACGGAGTGCTGCTGCTGTCTGCCGAAGGCGTGACCTCCTTCTCTCCGGATGAGGAGGCCGTGCTGCAGCAGCTCCCGACAGGGTTCGAGCCCTTCGCGATCGGTATCGGGGGCGGCTCTTGTGCCGTGCTCGGCGCCGATGGCAGGCTGGCGATACCCGACGATGCCGAGGGCTTCGTGCTCAGGGACCCCGGAGAGGAAGTTGCAGAGGCCTGCTCCGGGCTGTTCAGGGCGGAACCCGACTGGTTCTTCCTTGCGGATGGCGATGTGCTCTGCAGGTACGATCAGGATGTCGATCTCTGGCAGTTCGAGACGGCTCCGACCTCCGGAGTCCTTGCCGGGAGATCGGGGGTCTTCTACGTGACCGACCCGGAAGGCTCCGTTCTTCGAAGGGAGTCGCGGGACAACTGGGTGGATCTCGGACCTGACGGCAGGCTTTACCCCGAGGGCCTGATACTGGCGGAGTCCGGAGTCTACTCGGTCGATGACCCATCCGGCCCGGTTGCCGGCAGACCCTCGTTCGAGCCCTCGATACTGATCCCGTCGGAGACGGGTGACATCATCTGGGCTGCCGACGAGATCGGCCTTATCGCCCACGCGGCACTGGGGTCCATAAGGACCGGCCTTCCCGACTACGACTCGGAGATGATAGCCTGCACCATGGCGGGACAGGCCGCCAGGCAGACCACCGGGGCCACGGGCGGCGTGATGCCCGTCATGACTACCGGGGCCGGCGTCTTCAGGATCTACGAGTCGGTTTCCAGCAGGCCGGATCCCTTCACCGAGTTCCCGCCTCTGAGAAGAGACCTCAGGCGCGATCTGATAGAGGTCACCGTGGAAGAGCTCCGGCTGGTCGGAATCACGATCGACCCGGTCGGTGGCAACCAGGCGCTGGTGGAGGACGCCGGCGGGGTAGCCTTCATCCTCTACGAGGGAATCCAGCTGGCCAACAACACCGAGGTGGCCGAGATATCCGAGAACGAAGTAGTTGTGGTTCAGGAAGTGACCGTTGACTACGGCGCAGAAAGGGGCGGAGTCGCCATCATTCCTACTATCTACACGATGAGGCTCCATGAAGAGGGTGGTCTGTGATGCGTGGAGTAGCAGAATTCAAACGACTCGTGCCGTTGGTGATGATGCTCCTGTTGCTCAGCGCGCCAGCAACGGCGTACAGAGTGACGGACATCTCGGTTGTGCCCAGTGGTGACCGTACACAGGTGACGATCACCGCGGACGCGCCGATCGTGTTCGAGAAGTTCCTTCTCACCGATCCGATGAGAATAGTCCTGGACCTGAGCGACGCTGTCCATGCCTTCTCGGGCATGGACTACACGGTCGCCAGGGGCGGCGTCAGCGCCATCAGGACGAGCCAGTACAAGGCCCCTCCGGACGGGATAGTCAGGATAATCGTCGACGTCAGCGGTGAGCTGATGAGCTACACCACGGAGACATCCGGGAGCTCGCTCGTCCTCACCATGCAGACCGAGCCGACCGGCATCCCGTTCACCTCCTGGAGCTCCTCCTCGGAGTC
>JAFGKQ010000092.1 GCA_016928495.1 Candidatus Fermentibacterales bacterium | reverse complement strand
GGAACGGGAGGAGGAAGGTCCAGCGGGGCCTGCAGAGGAGGGCGGGAAGAGAACGTGGCCTGGATGCCCAGGGAGTCGGCGATGCGCTCGGCATGCTCCAGGGCAAGGGGCATGGGCTCGCCGAGCAGCGCCTGCCTGAAGCCCTCCAGAGTGCGGCGCTGATAGTCCCTCATGGATGCCGGAACGACCTTCAGCGCCAGGTAGCCCGCTCCCACTATCGTCAGAAGCAGGCAGATCGCCAGGGGCAGGTAGATCTTCCAGAACAGGCTCTTCAGGACTCCTCCTCCGCTGCTCTCATGAGGACGTACCCCACGCCGCGAACGGTGCGGATCATCGCGGGTCGTGACGGATCGTCCCCCAGTTTCTTGCGGAGCCTCGAGACAAGCACATCCACGGATCTATCGAAGGAGTTGAAGTCTATGCCTCTCAGCTCCTCGACCAGCCTCGACCTGTCCTGGACCCTTCCCGCCCTTCTCGCCAGTAGCGCGAGGAGGTCGAACTCGGTGCTCGTAAGTTCGATCCTGTCATCCCTGAGATAGACCGTCCGCGCGGAATGGTCGATCCTCAGGTCCCCGACCAGGGTGCTCTCGGCCCCGGCGTCCCCGGTTCCCCTGCGCAGGAGAGCCTTGACCCTGGCGAGGAGAACGCGCGGGGAGACGGGCTTTCCGACGTAGTCGTCCGCGCCCATTTCGAGGCCGACCACTACGTCGGTGTCCTCCTTCAGGGCGGTCAGCATCAGAACGGGACCGCGCCAGAGCGGGCGCAGCTCCCTGCATATCTGAAGGCCGTCCTTCCCGGGAAGCTTCAGATCCAGGATGACCAGGTCGGGGTTGGCCCGCAGGATCTCTTTCACCGCGGTTTCCCCCGTGTACAGGACCGACACGGTGAACCCATGGCCGCCGAGGTACTCCGAGAGAAGCCCTGCAAGCTCCGGATCATCCTCCACGATGAGCAGTCGCGCGGAACTGGTAGCAGGCATCGCTGTTTCCTTCCGGGCCCCTTTCCCGTATCGGAGCCTTTAATAATCTTTGGCTGGTCACGAGGGAACCCTGACCGCTCTGGACCCCAATGCACTGCATGGAGGACTGATGACCAGATTCCACCCCCTTCGTCCCATACTCGTTCTCGCCATGACGGCACTCGCTGCCCTGTCCTGCGGAAGCGAGCAGCCCCCCGATGCCGGGACCCCATCACCACCCGCGGCAGAGCCCGACCCCGGGCTCTCTCCCGAGTCCGCTTCCTCGACCGTTTACCTCCCGGAAACACCGGACACCACAGGGCTGGCCCTCCATCTGGAGTACCCGGGACTGGGCTTCGAGTACCTCCCGGGCTTCCTCTCGAGCCTGGCGGAAGGCGATCTGCTCGAGGACAGGGGGTCCGTCTACAGCGGACCCAACGAGCTTGGCGCGGATCTCCGATTCGTGTACAGGACGGTAGACCTCGAGACCCCGGCGGAGCGGGAGGAGTGGCTGAAGATGAGGCTGATGGAGGCACTGCCGCCCGACTCGGACGAGAGGCTCCTGCTGTCCGACGCCAAGTGGCGAGAGGGCAGCATGCTCTCCGCCGAAAGGGCCTCCGCCTCCCTGGGGCTGGTCTGCTACTACAGCTTCAACCTGGTTGACGAGAGGGGCTCGATCCATGGAAGGGGCCGCGCGTACGGCATCTTCCGCAACGGGTACGCCACGATGGCCTTCTGCATTAGCCCGATGGAGCACGCCCAGGACGTGATGGATCAGCTCGACCTGATCATAGACTACGCCAGGCTGACCCGGCGCAGCTAGCCGGCTCCCGGGTCAGGCAGCGCCCGACCTTCGCACGAAGAAGAAGCACCCCAATACCGCGGCGAGAGCCGAGTGACCGACGAGCACCATGGGGTAGACGTAGTGCCACGGATCGCCGAGGGTTGCGAAGAAGCTCATGCCTATCGGCGGGAGCGCGTGAAGGAACAGAGCGAGGGCAGGCGTGCCGGCGCCGCCGTAGTGGTACTCGATCACCGATGGTGAGGCCAGTACGAACGATACGGTCATCATCGTGAGGATGAAGATGGAGGAGGACAGCGCGTTGGCGATCACGCCCAGGAAGGCGCTGACGCAGACGACCCAGGTCACCAGTGCGAAAGTGGAGAGCACTACGCTCGCCCAGGGGTAGGCCCCATACCTCGGCAGGGCCGCGACCAGTGCCCCTATCGTGAAGGTGAAGGCCACCATGGCGACCAGCAGCACCGCGAGCAGCGCCCCCCAGTATGCCCGGCATCTCGCCAGCGGCAGAGCTATGGAAGCCCTGAGCCAGTCCGATCTGAACAGGCTCGAGAAATACAGAGACGCCTGCACGCCGGATATCGCGCCCAGGAGTATGGCGCCGTTCCAGATGGTGAGCGTCATCCTGGCTTTGTGCGTGTAGATGGCGACCACCCCACCCTGGACCAGGCTCGATTCCAGGTGGGCGATGACCGCTAGGAGGGGTGGGACGAGGAGATAGGGCAGGAGCCATTTGGCCCGCATGAGAGCGTCGAGGTTCTCCACCAGGAAGAAGGGCCTTCTCACTGCTCCGGCCTCTGTTCCGCTGTGGCACCCTGTGGCAGCTCGATGGTCCGGTCAGCCAGTCGCGAGAGCTGACCTCCCCTCTGAGCGAAGCAGAGCATGGCCGAGGACTCCTTCTTCAGCACGAGCAGCGCCAGGAACCTCTCGACGACCTCGGGGTCCAGCCCCTGAAGCGGCTCGTCCATCACTATCAGATCCCAGCTCAGTATCTGGACCAGCGCGAGCTCGAGCAGCCTGGACTGGGAGGTGGTCAGGCTGTCGGGAGACTGCCTGGCGAGGATCGGTACGCCCCAGGCCCTGGACCAGGCCACCGCCATCCCGTGGGCGTCACGGGAGGACCGCAGATAGAGGCACAGGCGACGGACGAGCTGATTGAAAGAGCTACGGCCAGGATCGTAGGCCGGATACTGGAACACGAACGCGCTCCTCAGCCTGGATTCCTGGTCGCATGCCGGTGCGCCCCCTATTCGTATCCTTCCGCGGGGAGAGCGCCGGAGCCCCGCGATGGCCTCGAAGAGGGCGCTCTTGCCGGAACCGGCGTTGCCCTGTACGAGGACGAGCTCACCGCAATCGACCGTTAGGCTGAGATTGCGTATTCTCGGTGGGTCGCTGTAGCCTGAGATCTCCAGAACGCTCATGCCGTCGGAACCTGCTTTCAACGGGGATAGATAGCCGATGCGATCGGTGGTGACCAGTCTTCCGGCACTGCTCCTGCTGCTTGCCTGTGGCGGGCCCGCAGCGACGGGCAGGCTCAGCGAGGACCTCGACTCGACAAGCATGACGATAGGTGTGTCAGGGCTGGCCCTGGTGCGAGGGGCCTGTGCCCCTGCGATGGACCTTGCCGAGCTCGTCCGACTGGCTCCTGGCAACGACGTGAATCGGCTCACGGTCTACTGCCCATCCTCACAGGTGGAGGATGTTGCCCTGGCGGCAGACACGTCTCCCATACCTGTGGAAGTCGTACTACTCAGCGAGGGCGGGCCCAGGGTCGTCTCCGAAGTGGAGGGACTGAGCTGGGAGCCCAGGTACGAGTGGAGCATCACGGGATCCGACTGCCTGTTCCAGGGACTGGTCGTGCTTCACAACTCCACGGATCAGGTCTGGGCACCCCTGAACGTGGACGTCCTGGACGAGGAGGAGAGAATCGCAGCGGAAGCGACCGGAGGTCTTACACTCCCTCCGGGAGCCAGCGTAGTGAGATGGTGGCAGGCATCCGGCACGGTACTCGAGCCGCACCTTGTCTATGGATGGCCGCGGCTGGCCAGATGGAACATCCTGAGGCCCTGCGTGGTGAGAGGGGCCGGGCCGGTGCTGCCCAGGCCCGGCAGCCTGTCTACCATATGGTGGCCCGTCGTGACAGGCGACACGTTGTGGGTGGAGGCCGAGCCCGGGTTCCTGTCGCTGACGGAAGGCACCGAGGCCGACGATGTGGCTCTCCAGGGGGCGGTGTTCGTGGAGAACGGGACCTCCGGCACCTTGAGCATCCGGGTTGTCTATCCCGAGCTGCTGCCAAGGGGTGCCGTCTTCATCCCCGGCCCGGATCTCTGCGATAGCATCTCTCTCGGCCCCTACGAGACCAGGGTGCTCCACTACAGCGTAACCTACAGCCTGACCGCAAGAAGAGGCCTCGTCGAGGTTGACCGCGGAACCGCCCGCCCTTAGACTATCTGCCCTGTGAGCAGGCCTTCCATCACGGTGCGCCCGTAGCTCAACTGGATAGAGCGTCTGGCTACGGACCAGAAGGTTGCGGGTTCGACTCCTGCCGGGCGTACCACGGCTCACTGATCGGGCTCTGGCCCGTAAAAGGCTTTCAGACAGTATATTACGGGATTGCACCTCAAGAATTGGTCCGTCG
>JAFGKQ010000091.1 GCA_016928495.1 Candidatus Fermentibacterales bacterium | reverse complement strand
CCTGATCCTCTTCGGAAGGCGCTTCCTGCAGCCCCCCTACTTCGAGCTGATTCCCGACCACTGGAGGGACTTCGACTCGGTGCCCGTCCTGTCCGAGGACATGTCGGAGATCCGCCGCTTCTGGCGATAACCCGACAGGGGACACGCACTGTTTTCCGACAGGGGATACGCACCGTCCCCAGGCTCCGGGCAGCATAGGCGCCGGCTTGCCTCTTCCAGCTACCCGAGAACGTTGATCAGCAGCAGTGCTGCCACGGTCATGCAGATCGCGGCAAGCTCGCGCTTCCTGAGCTGCTCGCCGAAGAGCAGCACCCCTCCCAGGGTTATCAGCACCACGCTCCCGGCGCTGTAGAGGGTGAACACCACCGAGGTGTTGAGCCTGCTCAGGGCGAGTATGAGGAACCAGGAGGCGAACAGGTTGGGTATGCCTACCCAGAGCCCGGTCAGGCTGTCCCTGAGAGTGAGCCTGATCCGCATTCTCCTCAGGTTCTCGGCGCTCACGATGAGGGCCGTTCCGAACACCGCCACCAGGAACAGGCTCCTGAACCCGACCTCCGCGTAGCGCTGGAACAGCTTGTTGGTGAACTCGGCAGTCCCGCAGGTCAGGAACAGGAGGACCAGCGACCTGCCGAGCCAGGAGCCCCCGCCGCCCTTCTCCGGCAACGTGGCGACGAGTATGGCCATCATCGCGAGGCCGATTCCCGCCCACTGGACGGGTGTAGGAAGCTCTCTCCAGAAGACAATGGACAGGGTCATGGGGACCAGGATGCCGAGCTTGGCCACGCTGCCCGTGACGCCGACCCCGTTCTCCCTGACGCTTCTCTGGAGGTAGATGAAGCCCAGGAAGTAGAAGACCCCCGCCGGCACCCCGACCGCAAGCGCCCAGACGAAGCTGGACTGCCAGGAGAAGCTGCCCCGGCCTTCCAGGATCACCGGCCGCAGCTCGGCGGAGAATGCCTCGAAGCTCACGTCGAAAGAGTGGCTCGGCCACCATGTGGACAGGAGTAGCGCCACGCCTATGCTGGTCGCCATCAGGTAGTTCATCGTCGTGATGGCGTACCTGTTCATGTCCCGCGACTCGCTGTACTTGAAGGTAAGGGCGATCGCGGTGCTGCAGAGTATGGCCAGCAGCAGGAAGCCCAGCTATGCCTCCGTCAGACCAGGGACGCTGCCGGCCCCCGGCTAGCGGGAGCCCTCGCCCTCGTAGAGGAACATGGGGCCGACCAGGGGAACCTCCATTGCGCCGAGGATGAACCTGCAGTAGTCGACCGGGTAGCCCTCATCGGTCTCCAGGACCAGGCTGCAGGTTTCCTCCACGGTCTCCTCCGGCAGCCTGTACAGCACCACGGCTGAGCCGGCCGCCCTGCCGAAGTTCTCGCCCCCCAGGAGGTAGCCGCGCCAGGTGGCCCAGAGCGCCAGCACCTCCTCCGGCAGCAGCCCGTCGACCGCCCATCTCTGGAGCACGTCGATAACCTCGTCGTCCCCGGGATAGTGGAAACCCCAGTCCTCGGGAGAGGCGGTCGCATCAGCGGCATCCTCGATCAGGCAGATGTCCGTGCCCTGGTCGGTCAGCCGGAAGACCAGCATCTCCCCGTCGAAGTCGTCCGGGATGAGGACGGACCCTCCCCGGCTGTGGATCAGGGGTGTCGTGAGGGGGAGCTGATCCAGCCCTATCTCGTAGTACACGAAGCGGTCCTCGAAGTCCTCTCCCCTGCGGATGACGGCGCTCTCGACCTGCCTCCAGAAGCCCATGTAGAGGGTGAGGTCGTCGAGCTCCGTTAGCGGTATCTCGCGGGCGTCGCGCTCCAGCGCCCACCTCGAGACGCTGAAGTCGCACGCCAGATCCCTCCACTCCGCCTTCCTCCTGTCCGAGGACAGGTAGTCAGGACGGGGCCTGCTATCGATTATGCGGCCGAGCCCGGATTCCACCGTGAGTGCGCCGGTGAACTCGGGGCCATGGAAGTAGACCACGGGCGCCCGCACTACGATCTCGCCGTCATCGAACGGGCTTACCGTGGCGTAGGGAGAGCTCGGGGCCGACAGCAGGTCGGGCGTGCAGTCCGTGCCGTAGGTCAGCACCCCCCACTCGTGGACCTGGACGTGGGGCGCTTCCCTGTCCTGGGCCGGGGCGCTCCGGAAGGCGCCCGCGATCAGCAGGACGGCGCATAGCATCAGAAGACACTGCCAGCGATTCTCCAACATCAGTCTTCCCTCCTCGACAGGTCGAAGGTGGCGAGAACGGGGACATGGTCCGACGGCTTCGTCCACTTCCTGGGGGCGGGGTCCACGGCGCAGTCCAGGGCCTTGGCCGCGAGGGGCCCGCTCGCCAGCATCAGGTCGAGCCTCATGCCCCTGTCCCTCCTGAAGGCCGCCCCCCTGTAGTCCCACCAGGAGTATACCTTGCCCGACGGCCTGAAAGTCCTCAGCAGGTCCACGAAGCCTCTTTCCATGAGGGCGCGGATCCTCTTCCTCTCCTCCGGGTGGAACCCCACCAGGCCGGACAGCTCGACCGGGTCGAACACATCGTCGTCCCCGGGCGCCACGTTCATGTCCCCGGCGAGAAGCAGTGGCTTGCCGGAGTCGACGAAGCCGCCGAACTCCGTGGAAAGCTCCTCGAGGAAGCCGAGCTTGTCCCGGAACCTCGGCAGGGAGGGATCGCCCCCCTGCGGAACGTAGGCGTTCGCGACCGTGATGCCGGCTGTCCTCACCGTGAGGAGCCTCTTCTGCTCGCCGAGGAAGCCGCTGCTGAATCCGCGCCTCACCTCTTCCAGGGGGTGCCTGGACATGGTGGCCACCCCGTTCCAGGTCTTCTGGGCGTTGAGGGCCACGGCGTAACCCATGCCCTCGAAGACATCCCCGGGGAAGGCCTCTTCCTCTACCTTCAGCTCCTGAAGACACATGACGTCCGGCGAGTTCTCCTCCATCCACCTGGTGACGGAGTCCATGCGGGCCCTGATGGAGTTGACGTTCCACGTCGCGATCCTGACGGTCAATCCGGCTACCTCTCCTCTCCCGTCACGACAGGTTGAGACTATACGCGAAAGCCCCCCTCGAATCGAGGGCGGAGCCGGAAGCCATCATCCGGCCGGCTTGACAACCCTCTGCGGCTCTCCTATAAAGCCGCCACTATGCGCACCATGACCGGAGACTTCTTCATGCCGGGTTCCGCGGCTTCCGCCGCACCGGCGGGAATGCGCACGTCCTCCGGTCACGCCTCCGACTTCCGCTATTACTGGTGGTACGCCCATCGCAACGTCGGCGGGAGGGGTGGATCCTAGAGCAGTGAGCTGAGAGAAGCCCCCCGGGGCTGGTGATGCCCACCGTCGACATGACGGTGGGCTTTTCGCGTTCATGGAGGTTGTTCCAGTGACTGATGCTGCCGTTGCAGAGCGAACGATCGTCTTCACGTCGGCAGTCACGAGAAGGCTGTCCGACACGGACACTCCGGTATCCGCCTACCTCAAGCTCTGCGAGGGGATGCCCGACTCCTTCCTCCTGGAGAGCGTGGAGAAGGGTGAGTCGGGTGGGCGGTACTCGATCGTGGCGTTCGACCCGCTGATCACCCTGACCCTCTCGGGCAAGGGGGTGTCTCTCTCCGGGAGCGCGTCAAGAGGCCTTCCGGAGCCGGACCGCTCCCCCTCGGCCTTCTTCCCCGTGCTCCGCGGTCTGATGGCGGCCGTCGGGTGCAGGGACCTGCCCGACCTGCCCTGTGTCGGCTCCCTGATGGGTTACGTGGGCTGGGATTGCGTGAGGCTGATCGAGGAGCTGCCGGGAGGGCTTCCGGACTCCCCTCCGACTGCGCGCCTCGCCCTCTCGTCCTGCTACGTCGTGTTCGATCACCGGCAGAGGATCATGACTCTGGTCGCTATCGGCGGCGACAGGGCGGGGGCACTCGAGCGCCTGGAGCGGATGGAAGCCCGTCTGGCGCGGCCCCTGTGCGTCGGTGAGATCGCCTCGACCGGTCCAACCGGTCTGACCCCCCCGGACAGGCAGGCGTTCCTGGCCTCCGTGGAAGAGGCCGGGAAGCTCATCCGGGATGGCGACATCTTCCAGGTGGTCCTGTCCGCAAGCTTCGGTGGAACCACCACGATGCGGCCCATCGATGCCTACAGGAGGCTCCGCGTGTTCAGCCCATCCCCCTACATGTTCTTTCTGGAGCAGGGCGGCCGGCAGCTCCTCGGCTCCTCTCCCGAGACCCTCGTCAGGGTCGAGCGCTCGGGCGAGGCCGTCATCAGGCCGATAGCCGGGACTCGAGGCAGATCATCCGATCCGGAGCGGGATCGTTCTCTCGAGCAGGAGCTGATCTCCTCCCCCAAGGAGCGGGCCGAGCACGTCATGCTGGTGGACCTCGCCAGGAACGACATCGGGAAGGTCTGCGAGTTCGGCTCAGTCGCCGTCAGCCCCTACATGGCGGTGGAGCGCTTCAGCCACGTGATGCACATCGTCTCGGAGGCCAGAGGGAGGCTACGCCCGGACGCTGATGTGATCGATGCCTTCATCGCCGGTTTCCCAGCCGGCACGGTGTCGGGCGCTCCCAAGCTCAGGGCCATGCAGGTGATCGACGGCCTGGAAGCCACGCCCAGGGGCCCCTACGGGGGCGCCGTCGGCTACTTCGGGCCGGGTCAGCTTCTGGATACCTGCATCGCGATCAGGATCATCGAGTTCTGCGGGCAGAGATTCAGCATACGGGTCGGTGCCGGCATAGTCGCCGACTCCGTCGGGGCACACGAGTACAGGGAGCTCGAGAACAAGGCCGCCCAGAGCCTGAACGCCCTGAGCGGCACGAACGGAGGTCTGCCGTGATCCGCGAGGCCATAGCAGAGGCGGTCGAAGGCAGGGAGCTGCCCGGGGCCGTTGTGGAGGCCGCGTTCAGGGAGATGACGGAGGGAAGCGCGACCGACGCGCAGATAGCGGGCTTTCTCATGGCCATGCGCTGCAAGCGGGAGACCGTGAGCGAGCTGGTAGCGGCGGCAAGGGTCATGCGGGAGAGGTGCTCGAAGGTCCCCGTCCGGAGAGGCAGGCGCTGCTCGCGACTGGTCGATACCTGCGGCACCGGGGGGGACATGACCCGTAGCTTCAACTTCTCGACGCTAGCCGCTCTCGTCGTGGCGGGGGCCGGCGTTCCCGTGGCGAAGCACGGCAACAGGGCCGTCTCCAGCGGCTGCGGGAGCGCGGACCTGATGGAAGCGCTCGGTGTGCGGCTTACGATGACGCCGGAGGAGATAGGCGGTTGCATCGAGGACATCGGCATAGGCTTCCTGTACGCTCCCGCCCTGCACGGATCCATGCGGCATGTCAGCGGCCCGAGGAGGGAGCTGGGACAACGCACGATGTTCAACCTTCTCGGTCCCCTCTGCAACCCCGCGGGGGCGGATGCCCAGCTCCTGGGGGTCTGTAGTGGCGATCTCACGGAGACGCTCGCCGAGGCTCTCTCGGGTCTCGGTTGCAGGGGCGCCCTCGTCGTCCATGGCGAGGGGGGGTACGACGAGATGACGGTGACCGGCAGGACGCGGGTATCGAAGCTCGACCGGGGCAGCGTCCGGAGCTTCTGGATGACTCCGGGCGACTTCGGGCTGGGGCGCTCCCACCCGCAGGATCTGCTCGGAGG
>JAFGKQ010000090.1 GCA_016928495.1 Candidatus Fermentibacterales bacterium | reverse complement strand
GTCTTGCAGCTCACCTTCACTCGAGGGCTGCCGGGAAGGTCCCTCCGGACGAACACGATGCCCGTATCGGCCGGCGCCGGTTCGAAGGAGACGACGGTCTCCTTGCCGAGATGGAGACCTACTCCCTTGTAGGAAACCGTATCAGCGAGTGTCGTCTGCCTCAGACTCATCGGTCCCGCTTTCGTGTGAGATCGGCCGTGCCAGCCCCTCGAGCCTCCGGAGCCTGTCCAGGATCTCCGGGAGCATCGACACCACCGCCTCGATCCTTCTGGCCTTCTCGTGTGGTCTGGCCGGGTAGCCCGAGACCGTCGTGCCGCCCCGGACGTCCTTCGTCACTCCGGCCTGGGCACCGATTACCGCATCGTCCCCTATCCCGATATGCCCGGTGATCCCGGCCTGCCCGCCGAACATGACCCGGTCACCGACCCTGGTGCTTCCGGCCATTCCCACCTGCGCGGCGAGCATACAGGACGAACCCAGTCGGACATTATGAGCCAAGTGCACGAGGTTGTCTAGCTTCGTCCCGGGCCCTATGACGGTGTCTCCGGCGGTTCCCCGGTCGATGGCGCAGTTCGCCCCGATCTCGACATCGTCCAGGACGACCACGTTGCCGTTCTGCGGGACCTTCCTGGCTCCCGAGGGATCCGGCACGAACCCGAAGCCGTCCGAGCCCAGAACGGTGCCGGAGTGGAGGATCACCCTGTCCCCCAGTCTCGTGCCCGCTTCCAGCACGACGTTGTGCCCGAGCGTGCAGTCGCTGCCAACGATCACCCCCGGTCCCAGGCAGCAGCAGTGCCCTATCATCGTGTTCTCACCAACGACGCAGTCCCTGTCGATGACGGCGAAGCGGCCCAGCCTGACGGAGGGGTGGACCCTCGCCGAGGGATGAACCGCTGACCCGGGGCCCGCCCCGCCCAGCATGGCGCTGCTCCTGTCCGGCTGGAACAGCAGAAGGGCCTCTCGGAAGGAACTGTAGGCGTCCTTCACGAGTATGAGGTCGCTGGCCGAGGTCTGCGTGTCCTCGCTGGTGCAGATCACGGCGAGGGCCCTGGTTGTCGCCAGCTTGCTACGGTACCTCGGGTTGCCGAAGTAGCACACCTCGTCGGGACCGGCCTCCTCGAGAGTGGAGACTCCGGCAACGACGCGGTCAGCGGTCGTCCCGCTCTTCAGACGGCCGCCTATGCGGCCGGCCAGCTCCCGCAGCGTCATGCTACTCGCCACCACCCTCGGCGAGCCTCTCGAGCACCAGATCGGTTATGTCAAGGCCCTCCTCGGCGTAGACTACCGCGCCGTCGGCGACATCGAGTATCAGGGCGTAGCCCTCCTCCAAGCCTACTTCCCTGATGGCCTCGTTGATCCTGGCTACTATGGGGCTCACGAGCTGTTCGTTCCGCCGCTCGATCTCTCCGCCGGGCCCGAAGACCGAGCTTACGAAGAGGTCGAGCTCGTCCTGCTTCTCACGCAGCAGGGCCTCCCTCTCCATTCTCCTCTCCGGGCTCATCATGAGCGTTCTGTCGAGATCCTCCTCTATGGACCTGATGGTCTCTTCCAGAGAGTCTGCGTGCGCCTGCCACTCCTCGATCTCGCTCTCGAGGAGCTCCCTTGCGTCAGCGATCTCGCCCAGCTCGTCGAAGATCCTCTCGGAGTCGACGAGAGCAAGCTCCTGAGCCGGGGAGGCCCCTGCGAAAGCGAGGATCATCGATAGCGGAAGAACCGCGCGAGCGAAATGACGGATGATGGACCTGGTCTCTCCCAATCGAATCACCTCCCGGGTTCCTGTTCCTTCTCTTCGTCTCTCTCTTGTCAGCGGGACGCCCCCGCGGGCCTAGAAGGAGGCTCCGAACTGGAAGTGGGGCTCCCATCCACGATCGGGCCCGTCGAACCCGTAGCCATAGTCCAGGCCTATGATGCCGAGCATGGGGACCTCGACCCGTATCCCCAGTCCGGCTCCCCTGTGGAGATCGGAGAAATCGCTGGCCGCCAGTGAGCTCCAGGCGTTGCCGGCATCCGCGAACACGGCAAGCTGCACCTGGTCTATGACCCTGAGCCTGTACTCGGCAGTCAGGATGAGCATGCTCCTGCCGCCGACCGTCTCGAAGCCCTCCACTGCCCCTATCGAGCGATCGGGGTATCCCCTCACGCCGTAGAAGCCGGTGCCGCCCAGCTCGAACAGCTCGTAGGCAGGGAGTATCCCCCCTCCGAGGCCCGCTATGTAGCCAGCCCTCACCCGGGCCATGAAGATGAACCTCCAGAAGGTGGTCATGTACCAGCTGCTGTCCAGAAGGTACTTCTGGTACCCTATGTCGCCGCCCAGCACGCCGCCTGCGAACTCCGCCGTAACGGAGTTGACGGAGCCTTCCCCGGGAAAGACCTGCCTGTCTCTGCTGTCGCGACCGAGCCTGAGGCGTATGGCGCTCGTCCACTGAGGCCAGTCCTCGTCCCTCAGGGAGTAGAAGAAGCTGGTCGAGTCCTCGGTGATGTTGTAGACGTCCACCCTTTCTACCAGGTACCGGACGGACGCGGACGTGTAGTCCCACCATGGAAGCGGCCTGCCAACCGACACGGCCGCTCCTACTCGCTTCCTGTCGTACTCCGTGCGGTTGAGGGTCATGTGGAAGAGCTCACCGCCGAGTGAGAGGGGCGTGTCCCTGAGCCATGGCTCCGTGAAGCTGAGCTGGACGTCGTGCCTTCGCTTCGAGAACTGGTAGTTCACGCCGATGCTCTGGCCCCTGCCGAACAGGTTGCTCTCGCCGAACTCCAGATAGCCGTTCAGGCCGTCTATCTCTCCGTAGCCGACGCCGACTCCGGCACGGCCCGTGCTCTTCTCGCTCACGTCCATGATGAGGTCTATGTCGGAGGAGCCCTCGAGCATCCGGAAATCCGGGACCACGTCATCGAAATAGTTGAGATAGTATATGTTACGAACACTCCTGACGAGCTTGCTCCGCTGGAAGAGGTCGCCCGGGCGGACCGTCAGCTCCCGCCTTATGACGTTGTCCATCGTGCGGGTGTTGCCGACGATCTCGATCCTCCTGATGCTGGCCCTCTCGCCCTCCTCTATCGTGAACTCCACGTCCAGCAGCCCGGCCTGGTCGGGGGATCTCCGGATGTCGGCCTCCACGGACGCGTAGAAGTAGCCTCTGTCGTGGAGCTGGATGTAGATGTTGTCCAAGGTCTTCTCCAGCTCCTCCCTGCTGTACTCCTGGCCGGCCCGGATCTCCAGGGTCCGCCGAAGGACGCTGTCGGGAAGGCTCCTGCCGCCGGAGAACCCTATCTCGCCGAAGCTGCAGTAGGGCCCCTCATCGACCAGGATCTCGATCAGAAGATGGCGCCCGTCGTCCAGCATGCTTCTCTCGACGCCGGTGACCCTTGCATCCGGGTAGCCGCGGTCGTGGTAGAATTCCTCGATCTTCCGCAGGTCCTCCGAGAGCTCGCTCTCCCTGAGGCGGCCGGACCGGAGGAAAGCGTCCTCGTGCGTGCTCATCCTTCCCCGGAGCTTGCCGTCGTCGAATGCGGTATTGCCATTGAACTCGATCCGGCCCACTCGTATGTCGGGCCCCTCGTCGCACTCGAAGACCAGCTCGCTCCTGCCGTCGGAGTCGGGCTCCTCCCACCTGAAGCCCACGGCTGCCATGTGCCTGTGATCCTCGCGGTAGAGATGGACGATGCTCGAGATGGCGTCCTCGACGTCCGACAGAGACACCGTCTGGCCGGGCAGAAGCGTCAGGACCTCGCGAACATCGTCATCATCGAGGTCGCCGGGGTTCTCCAGCCTCCAGTCGCTGAGCACCCTGTTCTCGACGACGGACACCGTGAGATTCGCCAGCCCGGAGGAGGAGTCGACGAGAACCTCGATGGCGCTGAAGTAGCCCAGAGAGTAGAGGGCCCTGACGCCGGACCGGATCTGGAGGGGGCTGAAGGCAGTCCCGGTCGAGAGACCCAGCGTTCTTATCAGCAGCGAGTCGCTCACGAAAGTGGTGCCCTCTACAACGACCTCGCCGACAGGCAGAGCCTGTGCCCCCCCCGGTGCTGAAAGGCTGGCTGCGATGAGGAGGATGGGAAGGGCCCTGATCAAGTCTCCTGGCTTCCGGTGGTGGCTACGATCCTTGACTTGCCGTGGTGCTCCCCGGCCCTCGAGAAGACCAGGCCCTCTCCGGCACGCTCGGCCTGGATCACGTCCCCGTCGGAAAACTCCCCCCGCAGGAGGCAGTCGGCCAGGGGATCCTCGACCACCCTCTGAATGGTCCTTTGAAGATGCCTTGCTCCGGACTTCTCGTCGTATCCCTCCTCCGCGAGGAGGCTTTGGGCGGGCGGAGAGAGGACAAGGGTCATCTTCCTCTCGGAGAGGCGGTCACGCACCTCTCTCAGCTGGATGTCGACGATCTGGTGGATCGCCTCACGATCCAGCGGGTTGAAGACGATCACTTCGTCGAGCCTGTTGAGGAACTCGGGGTTGAAGTAGCGCTTCACTCCTTCCAGGACGACCTCGCGAACCCTGTCCTTCCTGTCCTCGGGGGAGGGGGTGCCGAAGCCGAGCCTGCTCTCGTTCTGCAGCTCCCTGGCGGCGATATTGCTGGTCATTATTATGATGCAGTTGGAGAAGTCCACGTGTCTTCCGTAGCTGTCGGTCATCCTGCCGTAGTCCATCACCTGCAGGAGGATGCTGAAGAGGTCCGTGTGGGCCTTCTCGATCTCGTCCAGGAGCACGACCGAGTAGGGCTTCCTCCTTACCCGCTCGGTGAGCTGACCGCCCTCATCATAGCCCACGTAGCCCGGAGGGGCCCCCACGAGCCTCGATCCGGTGAACTTCTCTCCATACTCCGACATGTCGATCCTGATCAGGGACGAGTGATCGCCGTAGACCATCTCCGAAAGCGCTCTCGCGGTCTCCGTCTTGCCCACTCCCGACGGCCCCAGGAACAGGAAGGAGCCTACCGGCCTCTGAGGGTTCTTCAGCCCGACTCGGCTGCGTCTGATCGCCCGCGCTATGGTCAGAAGGGCCTCATCCTGGCCGACGATGCGCTGGCGCATGCGGGTCTCCAGGCCCAGGAGCTGAGCTAGCTCGCTCTCGCTCACGCGACTGGTCGGGATCCCGGTCATGTCAGCCACTACCTCCGCGACCGTGTCGACGGTCACGACCTCCCTGTCCTGCTGGCCCAGCCATTCGCGCCGCTTCTCGTCGTACTCGGTCTCCAGCGACCTGATGCTATCGCGCAGCTCCGCGGCCCTCTCGAAATCCTGGCTGTCGGAGCTGTCCTCCTTCTCCTTCTCGAGAGCAGAGATGCGCTCTTCGAGCTCCCCGAGCTCCGGAGGCATCGCGCCGTGCCGCAGGCGGGCCTTGGCCCCAGCCTCGTCCATGACGTCTATCGCCTTGTCCGGCAGGAACCGCCCGCTGATG
>JAFGKQ010000089.1 GCA_016928495.1 Candidatus Fermentibacterales bacterium | reverse complement strand
CTGGACCTTGCCCTGCTCTCGGGCAACGGAGGGCAGCAGGTACAGCCCGAAGCCTACAGGGCACCCGACCTGCTGCTCAACTGGGGGCCCAGCCTGGACTCCGACAACGTGGACATGCTCAGCAGGATCTTCGCTGGGGTGGATACGCTGACCGGCACCACGACCGGAGGATCCGAGTTCCTCGACGCTCTCGTGAGCGAAGACTGGGACAGTCTCCCCGTCTGGAAGGCAGAGAACGCTTACTGGTCGGGCTCCTGCTTCCACGACGCGGAATCACAGGGCAGTCTCAACTTCCTGGCCCTCGAGAACGGTAACCCGCTCTCCGAAGACTATCAGGATCTGATGCTGCTGGTGGTCAATGACTCGCCGGATACCATCTTCGACGAGCAATCAGAGACCGATGGATCCTGGATCGTGTTCTGGACATGCCCTGCAGAGGACTGGACGGGTGAGTGTTGCGGCGGATTCGAGGCTGACCTGGATGGACCGGACTGTGATGATCCCGAGTATGATCCCATAGTATCCGCCAACTTCGACAGCATGCCGCCCTTCTCTGCAAGCCTCATCCGGTTCGTGCACGACTAGGGTCCCTCAACGCCCTGCGGATAGCCGGACCACAACAGGTGATTCGGAGAGACGCGCTTCGGATCAACTGGTTGGCCTGGATCAGGGCATTGGAGTCAAGAGAAGAAGGCTGCCGGCAGTTCAGCCGGCGGCGTCCGTCCATTATGGCGCTCCCACGGGGAGTGTGCGGTTGTGCTCGGCGCGGAAGCCGGGCCGGGCTGCTCGCAGAACCGGGGTTGGGGGCACTGGTAGCGAAAGGGCCCCCGAAGGGGCCCTGCTGGCGCTCCCACGGGGAATCGAACCCCGGTTTGATGGCTGAGAACCACCCGTCCTAGGCCACTAGACGATGGGAGCATCGCGGCCGAGAAAATGGTCCTGCCTTGCTCATCTGTCAAGTAAATGGGGACACGCACGATTTTCCGGCTTGATCAGTCGCAGAGACGCGCGCTTGGTATCCCGCCCGCCTCGGATAGTGGCCGCCCTCCGTCATTGAGAACGCTGTGCTCGGTCAACCGCCTGCACTTCCCGTAGTCGGAGGACTTGCCTGTTGGCAGTCTTGCGCCTCTCCCGCGGAAGGGGAAAATGGTGCATGTCCCCGATCAGGCCCGGAGAAAAATAGTGCGTGTCCCCAATTACCTCAGGGGTTGCGGCGGGCCCAGCGGTCCTTGAGGGGCACGGTCAGGTTGAAGACCGGGTGCCCGGGTCTGGAGTCGACGCTGTCGGCGCAGAAGTAGCCGGTTCTCTCGAACTGGAAGCGGTCGCCTGGGGCCGTGCTCTTCAGGTGGGGTTCGAGCATGCAGCCCCTCAGGACCTGGAGCGATTCCGGGTTGAGGTGGTCCGTGAAGACCCTGCCGTCGGACCTGTCCATGGGGTTCTCCCTGGTGAACAGCCGGTCGTAGAGCCGCACGTCCGCCTCGAACGCGTGTCTTGCCGAGACCCAGTGAAGGGTTCCCCTGACCTTCCTGCCATCGGGAGCGTCGCCCCCCCTTGAGTCGGGATCGTAGCTGCAGAGGATCTGCTCGATCTGCCCGGTGTCCGGGTTGGTGGTGAAGCCCGTGCAGCGGACGAGATAGGCGTACCGGAGCCTGACCTCCGCTCCGGGGGAGAGCCTGTGATAGCCCTTCGGGGGGTTCTCGCGGAAGTCGTCGGCATCCACGTAGATCTCCCGGCTGAAGGGGACCTTCCTGGTGCCCGCGGAGGGGTCCTCGGGGTTGATCACGTAGTCTAGCTCCTCCTCGAGCTCCTCCGGGTAGTTCTCGATGACCAGCCTGACGGGGTGCAGGACTGCCATGGCCCTTGGGGCGACCGCGTTGAGATGCTCCCGCAGGGTGTGCTCCAGTAGAGAGATGTCGACCACGCTGTCGCGCTTGGCGATGCCCACGCGCTTCGAGAAGCTCCTTATCGCCTCCGGGGTGTAGCCCCGGCGCCTGAGACCGCACAGAGTGGGCATCCTCGGATCGTCCCATCCGCTGACCCGGGCCTCCTCGACGAGCTGCAGGAGCTTCCTCTTGCTCATCACCGTGTAGGTGAGGTTGAGCCTTGCGAACTCGATCTGCTGCGGGTGATGCACGCCGAGCTGGTCCAGTATCCAGTCGTAGAGGACCCTGTTGTCCTCGAACTCCAGGGTGCAGAAGGAGTGAGTTATGCCCTCGATCGAGTCAGAGAGGCAGTGCGTGAAATCGTACATCGGGTAGATGCACCAGTCGGTTCCGGTCCTGTGGTGCGGGGCCCGCAGTATCCTGTAGATGACCGGATCGCGCATGCAGATGTTGGGCGAGTCCATGCCGATCTTCGCCCTCAGGGTCCTGGAGCCGTCGGGGAACTCGCCTGCCCGCATCCGCCTGAACAGGTCCAGGTTCTCCTCGACGGTCCTGTTCCTCCAGGGGCTCTCCCTGCCGGGCTGGGTGAGCGTTCCCCTGTAGTCGCGCAACTCATCGGGCCCGAGGTCGCACACGAACGCGCGCCCCAGGCGCACGAGTTGCTCCGCGCACTCGTACAGCCGCCCGAAGTAGTCCGAGGCGTAGAAGAGCCTGTCCTCCCAGTCGAAGCCGAGCCACCTGATGTCCTGCTTGATGGACTCGGTGTACTCCACGCTCTCCTTCGACGGGTTGGTATCGTCGAAGCGGAGATTGCACTTGCCGCCATATTCGCTGGCGATGCCGAAGTCCAGGCAGATCGCCTTCGCGTGGCCTATGTGGAGGTATCCATTCGGCTCCGGAGGGAACCTGGTGTGGACCCTTCCGCCGTGCTTGCCGTCGCGGATGTCCCTCTCGACTATCGCGCGGACGAAGTCGATGCCGGCAGTGGAGTCAGTCTCCGCTGGGATGTTGTCATTCATGTCTGGTGAGCACGCCCTCTCCTAGGACCTGCGAAGGGTGTCGACGGCCGCCCTCAGGCGCCGCCTGCAGACCTCCTTGCCGAGGACCTCCATCGTGTCGAAGAGGGGCGGGCTGGCCTGCCTGCCAGTCACGGCGACCCTCAGCGCCATGAACATGTTCTTTGCCTCCAGGCCCTTCTCCTCGCAGAAGCCCCTGACCGCCTCCTCCAGAACGGCCGATTCCCATTCCATGATGGTATCCAGCCGCTCCTCGAGCAGGGCCCCGATCGCCTTGGCAACACCCGTGCGGTCGGCCCCCGGGAATACCATGGCCGAGACGGCCTCGCCGGAGAGGGCCAGGTCGCCGGTGAAGAAGAAGCCGGCGTAGTCCATGAAGTCCTCGAGCTTGTTGATCCTCTCGTAGACGAGAGGTAT
>JAFGKQ010000088.1 GCA_016928495.1 Candidatus Fermentibacterales bacterium | reverse complement strand
CTGGACCTTGTGGACTTCGTCTGCCCGATGGCCTACTCGACCAGCCCGACCAGGGCTGCCGAGCTCGCAAGGCTCGAGATCGCCGAGTCGCCCCGCCCCGAGAGCGTGGTGCACGGCATAGGAGTCTACAACCAGACCGTCGCCAGTGCCTCCACGGGCGCCCTGGAGGCCCTGGAGCTCGGTGCCGGCGGGCTCTGTGTCTTCAGCCTCAATACGCTGACGGACTCGCAGGCAGGCCTCCTGAGAGCGCTATGGGGATCCGGCTCCCCGGCTCCCCATCCAGTCGAGACCTCCCTGCTGCACCAGGTCTGGGTCGAGCTCCCGCTGCCATGAGGCTGTTCGTCCTCGCCAGCGGCAGCGCCGGGAACTGCATGGTGATCGAGCAGGAGGGCTGCTTCGTGGTCGTCGACAGCGGGCTGAGCTACAGGTGCTTCAGGGAAAGGCTCTCGGCCGCAGGCTTCTGCGGCGGCGTCCCTGCCGGCATACTGCTGAGCCACGAGCATTCCGACCACTCGCGCGGGATCGGTGTGCTCGCCAGGAAGCTCGGGGTCCCCGTCTACGCTACTCCCGGCACGATAGAGGCCATGGCCGATGTCGTCGGCAGAGGGGTGGACTTCGTGCCTGCCCGCAACGGCTCCTGGTTCGAGGCGGGGCCCTTCGGCGTGGGGCCCTTCAGCCTTCCCCATGACGCGAGTGACCCCAGTGGCTATGTAATCGAGGCTGCCGGCAGCAGGATCGGGATCGCCACGGACCTCGGGTCCTCCGGCGATCTCTCAAGGAGCGCGCTATCCGGCTGTGACGCCGTAGTGCTGGAGTTCAACCACGACGAGGACATGCTCTGGTCGGGGGGCTACCCATGGCCCCTGAAGCAGAGGATAGCCTCGGCGACCGGCCATCTCTCCAACGCAGCCGCGGCGGAGCTTCTGGGTCGCGTTCTGCACGGCAACCTGAGGCACGTGGTGCTGGCCCACCTGAGCCAGGAGAACAACACGCCCGGCCTGGCGCTCGAGACCGCGAGGACGGTCGCCGGCCGGGAGATGGCGCTGGCCGTGGGGAGGCCCGACAGGCCTCTCGAAGCGGTCGAGTTATAGGACCTTGGGGAGGGATACCGGCTTGAGGCCCGTCCAGACGCTCCTGCTCCTCTGTTTCCTGCTCCTGCCGTTCTTCCGGGCCGAGGCCGGGGTTCCACTCCAGTTGGAGCTGTCCGGGGCAACCGTCTTCCCGGTTGGCTCGTGGGGGCAGCATCTCTCTTCAGGACTCTCGGCGTCCCTCGGCGCTACCTGGCGCGCGACGCGCTCACTCGGGGCGGGCCTGTTGCTGGAAGGGGAGATCTACTCCTCCTCCGGGGCCCTGGAGGCTTCCCTTACGCGGCTCTCGACCATGGCGCAGTTCTCGGCCTTCCTCAGGCCGGGCTCCCCCAGCTTCAGCCCCGGGATCGTGCTCGCGCTGGGCATCACCAGATCGGACCTGTCTTCGGGGGCCGGAGAGGATCCCCCCACATGGGACCCCTCCTGGAGAGCCGGAGTGCGCTGGGGCTTCAGTCTGGGCGGGGGCTTCAGGTGCCGCACGGGGTTCGACTTCGGCGGGGTCATGGCGGAGGGAGCCGATGGCGACTACTTCGACATGAGACTCGGTCTTGTGAGGGAGGTGAGCCTCTGATGGCCGGGAGGGGCCTTCTCGTTCTTGCCCTGCTGGCTCCGGCGCTTCTCTGCTCTTGTGACAGGAACCCTCTCTACGGGCGCCTGGGGGCGGACTACTTCCCTGTCACGACCCTGGACTCCGAGTGGGAGTACTCTCTGGGCCAGGGCGGAAGCCTCGTCGTCAGCGTTGTCGACCAGGTCGTCATGGGCGAGAAGACCGCCTTCAAGGTGCAGACCGGCGCCGGCTTCTCGTTCTGGACCGGGGAGAACGGCGAGCTGCTTCACTACGAGGACCATTCGGTGATCTTCAACGGGTTCGAGGTCGCGCTCTACCGGGGATGGCTGCCCTACCTGAGGTGGCCCCTGGCCGTGGGCAACTGCTGGAGCGACTCCGTCGTCTCCTGGGCCACCAGCCAGGAGGGGGTGACCATAAGCCACGACTGGGTGCGCAAGACCTCAGTGCTGGGCCTGGGCTCCTCGTCAGGCTACGACGACTGCTATCACGTCTACCAGCAGGAGCGTACCATAGACTGGATCCAGAGCGCCGGGTTCTCGCCGGAGACGACGATCGTCAACAGGCACATGTGGCTGGCTCCCGACGTAGGCATGGTCTTCAAGAGCACCGCAGACAGCACTCTGACTCTGACCAGCTACGAGCCGGGTCCGTAGCAGTTCCCGGAAGGGCTCGCCTTGCAGGGCCTGGTCTTCTCGTCGGCCTTCGTTCTCATATACCTCTACATCGCCTTGTTCACGCGCCACAGGGGCCTCGTGGTCTGGGCAGGCGCGGGGCTGGCCGTGCTGGTCTGCCTGCTGGCCGGGCAGGCCGTGGACATCGTGTCCTTCTTCCGGGGCGTCAACTACAACGTCCTGTTCATATTCGCCGGGATCCTCCTGATAGCCGAGGTGCTGATAGAGACCGGGCTTCCGGCCCACCTGGCGGCGAGGATCGTGCGCGTCTCCAGGAGCTACGGCATGTCCGCCCTGCTGATCTGCGCCCTCTCCAGCGTCATCTCCATGGCCGTGGAGAACGTCGCCACCGTCATGATCGTGGCGCCAATCGCCCTGGAGGTGGCCAGAAGGTCAAAGGCGAACCCCGTGCCTCTGCTCATCGGCATTGCCATCGCCAGCAACCTCCAGGGCACCGCGACCCT
>JAFGKQ010000087.1 GCA_016928495.1 Candidatus Fermentibacterales bacterium | reverse complement strand
CTTTCAACTTCCTCGACAAGGAGGGGACCGCCGACTACGTCGTCACGGGAAGCTGGGCGAAGAAGGCGGTCAAGGAGGCCAAGCTGTTCGGCGGGGTCAACGTGGCCGCCAGCAGCGAGGAGGATGGCTTCACCTACGTTCCCCGGAGCTTCAGCCTGACCCCGGGCGCGGCCTACGTCCACACCACGAGCAACAACACGATCTACGGGACCCAGATGTTCGAGTTCCCGGACACCGGCGATGTGCCTCTCGTTTGCGACATGTCATCCGACTTCCTCTCGAGGCGGCTCGAATTCGGCAGGTTCGCCCTCATCTACGCGGGCGCCCAGAAGAACATCGGACCTTCCGGGGTGACGGCCATAGTCATCAGGAAGGCCTGGGCCGAGAAGGCCAGGGATCGGATACCGACGATGCTGGACTACAGGACGCACCTCGAGAAGGAGTCTCTGTTCAACACTCCGCCGGTCTTCCCGATCTACGTCGTCGGCCTGGTGATGAAGTGGATCAAGCAGAGCGGAGGCCTCGACGGTGTCGAGAAGATGAACGACCGCAAGGCCGACCTGCTCTACCAGACCATCGACGATAGCGACGGCTTCTATCGCCCCGTCGCCAGAGCCGACAGCCGCTCCAGGATGAACGTCACCTTCAGGCTGCCCGAAGAGGATCTCGAGAAGAAGTTCATCTCGGAGGGCGCCGAGAAGGGCCTCATAGGGCTCAAGGGCCACCGCTCGGTCGGGGGCTGCAGGGCTTCCATCTACAACGCGATGCCCCTGGAGGGCGTGGAGGCTCTCGTGGACTTCATGAAGAAGTTTCAGCGGCGCTGATCGACGCCGCCCTGGTTCGCCAGGAAGAGGGGGCGCGGGAGACCACCGCGCCCCCTCCGTTCGTCCTAGCGGCGGAATCCCCGGAGCGGCAGCGTGAAGTGGCTCTGCCGGGACTTCCGGCCGCTCTGCTCCGATAGCCTGCAGATACCTACCATGCCGGCGTCCAGGGACATCACGACCCTGGGGTCCTCACGGATGCAGCGCCATGCCCTGGCCATGCCGTCGGACCAGGAGATATCGTCGAAGACCAGAAGAGCATCGTGGGAGGCAACTGACGCCACCCGTTCGAAGTAGCGCATGGTCGCCTCCTCGTCATGATGCCCGTCGATGAAGGCGTAGTCGACCGTGGACAGCTCCTCGAGAACCCCCTGTAGCATATCCTGGAACCTGCCGACTCGAACCTCGGCAGAATCGAGACCCAGCCTGCTCAGGTTGTCCCGCGCGATGGACGCCATGCGCTCGTCTCCCTCGAGCGTCACCAGCCTCCCGGAGCCGTTCAGCCGGAGCGCCGCGGCCTGGTAGCAGGCGGAGACCCCGAGCGCGGTGCCGAGCTCGAGGCAGTCGAGAGGCCTGCGCTCCCTGATCAGCATGAACAGAACGGTGCACCAGAAGGCGTCCTTGCTCGCCCTCAGGCAGGTTTCGCCTACGGTGGAGACCACCGCTCTGCCCTTCCGCATCTCGAGGGCGGTGAGCCCCATTCCCGGGCTCCCCGCGCCGTAGTCAGTGGAGTGGAGCTCCTCGCGGGAGGACTCCATCTCGCGCCGTACCTGCTCTATCCGGCCCACCAGCCCGGCTTCGTCCGGCGATAGCTCCCGGCGCACGCTTCGCCTGATGGCGTGCGGGACGGACCAGGTGAGCCCGAGTGCCCGCTCTGCTCGCGACATGGCTGCCAGGATCGCCCGGGAAGAGACCTCGGATCTGATCCGGGCGGCTGCTCTCCTGAGTCTGTGGTACACTGCTCCCTCCAGGGGTTTGCTCATGCCTCCAGCATCGAGCGCCACTCCTCCTCGTCGATGATCCTCACCCCCATGCTGCGGGCCTTCTCCAGCTTCGAGCCGGCACCCGGCCCAGCGACCACGAGATCCGTCGAGCCCGAGACGCTCGAGGTGACCTTCGCGCCGGCGATCTCGGAGAGGCGCTCGGCCTCCGCTCTCGGCAGGCTCAGCGCTCCCGTGAAGACCATGGTCAGGCCCGCCAGGGGCTTCGCTCCCTCGTCCCCCGGCTCGGCTGAAGGCTCGAAACCGGCCTTCAAGAGCCGCTCGACCACGCCCCTGGTCACGGAATCGTCGAAGAACTCCCTCAGAGATCGGGCCAGGACGGGCCCGATGCCATCCAGCTCCATCAGCTCGCCCTCATCGGCTTCCATCAGACCCGCCAGACCTCCGAATCGCGTGCTGAGAAGGCTCGCGACCGTCGAGCCTACCCCGGGGATGCCCAGACCGGCAAGGAACCTCGAGAGCGGCATGCTCCGGCTCTGATCGAGCCGGGCCAGCAGGTTCGCGGCAGACAGCTCCCCCATGCGGTCGAGCCCTGCGAGCTGATCATGGCTCAGGGTGTAGAGGTCGGCGATGTCCCGAACCAGGCCCCTCTCGACCAACTGATCGCACAGCTTCTCCCCGAGGCCTTCTATGTCCATCGCGTCCCTGGAGGCCCAGTGGAAGAGGGACTGGCGTATTCTGGCCGGGCAAGCCGGGTTCATGCACCTGTGAGCGGCTTCACCCTCCGGTCTGACCACGGGGCCGCCGCACACCGGGCAGCGCACCGGGAACTCGAACCGGTCACCCCTCTCCCCACCGGAGGGAAGGGAACGGACCACCTCAGGTATGACGTCTCCGGCCCTTCTGACCATCACCATGTCTCCCGGCCTGACGTCCTTGCGGAGCAACTCGTCCTCGTTGTGAAGAGTGGCGCTGGAGACTGTCACCCCCCCCACTCTGACCGGATCGAGTCTCGCCACCGGGGTCAGCTTGCCTGTCCTTCCGACGCTGACCTCGATGCCGAGGAGCCTGGTGGCGACCTCCTCGGCATGGAACTTCCAGGCCACGGCCCACCTCGGAGAACGGGACACCACCCCCATGCGCTCCTGGAGCTCGAGATCATCGAGCTTCGCGACTATGCCGTCCATCTCGAATGGCAGCTCCGGCCTGAGTGACCCGAATCTCGCGTGAGCCTCGCGGACCTGGGCGACTCCCCTGCAGGTTGTGCTCAAGTCGCTGACCGGAAGCCCCAGCTCCTTCAGCATGAGCAGGAGGTCTGACTGACTGGAGATGCCCTCGGGAGACCGCCCGCAGGAATAGGCGACGAAGCTCAACGGCCTCGCGGCAGTCACGTGGCTGTCCTGCTGCCGTATCGAGCCGGAGGCGGCGTTCCTGGGGTTGGCGAATGGGGTCTCCCCCCGCTCCTCCCGCTCGCGGTTCATCCGGGCGAAGTCGGCAAGCCTGAAGAAGGTCTCTCCCCTGACCTCGAGCTCCCCGGGAAACGGCTTTGACAGTCGCAGCGGAATGGACCTGATGGTCCTCACGTTCGGCGTCACGTCCTCGCCCGTGAAGCCATCGCCTCTCGTGCTGCCCCTGACGAGGACCGAGTCGCGGTAGAGGAGGCTCAGGGCCACTCCGTCGAGCTTGGGCTCCACCGAGTAGATCGGAGGCGACTCCAGTCCCAGGTCGGTCATGACCCGCCGCTCGAACGCATCGAACTGCTCCGCGCCGAATACGTTGTCCAGACTCAGCATCGGCGGGTCGTGCAGCACCTCCGGGAACGAGTCCACGGGAGGGGCGCCGACCCTCTGCGTGGGTGAGTCGGGCGTGCGAAGCTCTGGATTCTCTTCCTCGAGCTGCACCAGCCTGAGAACGAGAGCATCATACTCCTCGTCGCTGATCTCCGTCCTGTTCTCGCTGTAGTAGAGCCTCGAGTGATAGCGGATCCGCTCCCTCAGCTCCCGGGCCAGGGCCACAGGGTCCGGTCCGCTGCTCACGGAGCGCCGGTCAGTGTCAGCAGGGCGTGCATGCCCAGCACCCCCTGCTTCGGGAGGACCTCGCTGATCACTAGCGCGAAGCCCTGGTGCACCCGCTCGTAGCCGCCTTCCGACCTGTTCACCGATTCCACGGGATAGTGAGCCATGTCCGCCTCGCGATCGAGCTCGATCGTGAGCACTGCTCCCCGCCAGAGGTCGGACACGGTGGCCCTACTGCACCTGCCGGAGCCTTCGAGTCCCACGGGAACGGAATCGCTTGCGCCGAGGGCGATGCAGCGATCGGGCTCGCTGCCGGTGAGCAGGCACAGGTTCAGCTCGGAAGCGATCCTTGCACCGGGCGGCCCCCTGAACTCCCAGTCCACGGTGAGCGCCAGACCGTCCTTCCGTGTATGCAGGCCGAGGGACTTGGCCAGGGTCAGCCCCTCGGGGCAGTCGAGACTCGCGGAGAAGGCCGGATCTCCCCCGTCGCCGCCTCCGGTACGGCTCCAGTTCCCGGGAAGGGTCCTGAAAACCGGGAACAGGCCCCTGCCGGCACGTCGAAGGGCCGACGGGTCGAAGCCTCCGTCGGCGACGAGATACTCCTCGAGGAAGAAGCGCCTGTGATCGTCGAAGGCTATCAGCTCTTCCAGCGACTGCTCCTTCGAGCCCATCCCCGAATGGATGGTCGCCACTCCCTCCTCATGACCGGCCGATCCGACATCCCGGTGGTAGCTCTCCTCCCTCCTGGTCAGAACGGGGACCAGCGGAACAGGACCCTTGGCTCCGCAGAGCAGTGCCAACTCTCCGATGCAGAGCCCTTCCTCCGGTCTGACCGTCACCGCGGCGCTCGCGGAGAGCAGGCGGACCTCTGTGCGGCCGTCCAGATCGAGGTCGTCCTCCGTGAGGTCGGGAAGGTCCCCCAGCTCCCGGTGGGCATCCAGCTCGGCGAGGTAGAGCTCCTTCCAGAGCGCTTCGCGCAGGTGAGGGAGGTATATCCCTCCGAAGACGCCGTGCCAGTAGGCGCAGTTGCACTGGCTGCGCCACAGGTGGAGTCTTGCGGAGGGGCTCGCCGATGCGGCAACCGGTCCCGACGCCCTGGATACGAGCTTGTGGAGCTCGTTCGACTCGGGATACCTGGTGAGGAAGTTGCGCCAGAATCCGCCCGATGCGAGAGCCCCCTGAACGGATGGGTCGATGCCCAGGCTTCCCATGTGCTCTCTGAGCTCCAGGAGCCGCCTGCCCCTGGAGCATGGAAGGCTCCACTCCCCCATCTCGGCGTAGCTCATCGCCGGCATGTAGACCGGACCGACAGCCCTGACCTCCCGGACGCTCTCGCCGGGCAGCCGCAGCTCCAGCTCCCTGGAGGCCCCCAGAGCCGAGAAGAGCTCATCCAGCCAGCCCCGATCGTAGCAGAGCTCGCGGGTCCCGGGCCATACACCGAACTTCTCGCCATCGTCGCCATAGAACGCCATTTCCCTGCCTTCCCGGTCCCACTCGAGAAGCTGGTCCATGACGCTTCGGACCTCCCTGAAGGGAATGGAGTAGCGGAGCTCCATGCTGGATCCGAGGACTCTGAGCGGATGGCCCTGGTCCTCCGTGAGGCACGGCCTGAAGACCTCCGTGGGCTCGAGCCCCGCCGCGATGACGTGGGAATCGTCCACTACCACGTACTCCACGCCGGTGCCATGAAGCAGGGAAGGCACCGATGGCTCCCAGACCCTCTCCGTCAGCCAGAGGCCGGTGGGGCGCTTCCCGCCTATGCCCTCGATCCTGTTCGAGAAGGCGGCGATCTGCTCCCGCGCTTCTGCGGCATCCAGCGCGACCAGAACCGGCTCGAAGTAGCCGCTGGTAAGCAACTCGACCCGACCCGAGGCGCAGAGGGTCGACAGCCTGTCCAGAAAGTCGGGATGGGCATCCTCGAGCCACTCCAGAAGCGGCCCGGAATAGTGGAGTCCAGTCCTGATCCGGTCGTGGCCCTCCAGGAGCTGCAGGAATGGCTCGTAGCAGTCCGAGTAGGCCTTCTCCAGCACGAAATCGAAGTTGCCTACCGGTTGATGACTATGGATGCAGAGGGACAGCTTCAAAGCGCAGCCCTGCACCGCGTGCTCATCCGGCGCTCTTCCCCGCGAACGGCGCCGGGCCTATATGCGGCCTTCGATCGAGTCGAGCGTGTAGGAGATGTCCTCGAGGGCTGCGGCACAGTCGGCCAGATTGTCAGCGATCTCCTCCAGGCAGTAGCTGTCGCCGAAGGCGCTCGAGCTGTCCCACTCGGCCCGGGCCTCGCCACCCATGAGTGAGAAGACGGCCGCGAGGCAGGCGAGCCCTATCAGTCCGCAGAGCAGACCGGCAGCGATCTTCTCCAGAGGGCTTTCCAGAGCGATCTCAATCTTCATCCGAAGCCAGCCTTTCATAGGTGAAATCGCACGGGATCAGGCACTCGGGGTCGACCACCACGTCAACTACCCCCGACGAGGTCCCGAGCGGCAGGAAGACCGACCCCCCGCCATAGTCAGGAGGTAGCCTCGCGTCGAGCGTAGTGCCGTCCCTCAGGATGACGCGGCAGCCCTCGTAGACGACAGGGAAGTCGGGTCCCGGCTGTATCTGTCTCGACTCGAGCCGGATGCCTCCGGCCGAGTCCGACCAGCATACGCTCACCTGGGGGATCCCCGGCCCGAACAGCCATGAGTAGAAGAGCTCCTCCTCGAACGAGCCTGGACCGATCCTCATGGCGGACTCGAACCGCAGGTAGGGGTCACCGGAATGCCTCAGGCTGGACAGGCCCCTGCTGAGGCCGCTCTCGAAGCCGCCGACCGTCGAAGCGAGGTAGCTCATCACCAGAGGGCCCTTTCCAAGGAGAACCGCTTCCCGGAGTGGGCTTTCCAGGAGCTGCGGATCAGCGATCGCGTACTCGGTGCCTCCGATGCGCTCGGTCTCGAACAGGTAGTACTTCAGGAGAGCCTCCCGGAGAAGCGAACCAGCGTCGCTTCGCTCGCTGCTCCGCTCCGCGAGGCGGAAGACGAGGTAGCCCGAAAGGACGCTGCGGAGCTCGGGAGAGAGGTAGGTCGACCTGTCGAGGAACGCCTGAGCGGCCCGTGCCGCTACATCAGTCCCCTCCGGCCGGCTCCCTGCCACAAGAGAGTCCAGCCAGGCGGATGCGGCCGGAATCGCTGCCAGTCTGGAGGCCGACACGAGAAGACAGCCCGATCCCCTCAGGGTGGCCTCCCCGACCAGCGGATCCACCAGGTAGAAATCCAGCCCGGCCTCCTCGAAGCCAAGCTCGTCCCAGATGCTGGCCGCCAGAAGCTCCGCGCCGCTCACCGCGAGGAGCAGCTCCCTGTCCTCGGGCCTCGACGAGGAGGGATAGTACAGCCTCGAGCGGCCTCCGGCGATGCTTATCCTGGTATAGGAGTCGACGGCCCACGCGAGCTGGCCCCGCATGCCTCCCTGGCCCGAGCTATAGAAGTAAACGGCCTCGTCTTCCTCGAAGACCGTGCTGTCCAGCCTCATGGGAACACAGGCCTCGAGGAACACGGGCACGCGGACCGCGACCCGGCTGTAGCCGACCTCCGGAAGAGCCGAGCCGGGGTAGAACCAGAGCTCCGCGCAGAAAGAGGAGGAGGGCCGCACCTGGCCGCGGACCACGACGCTGTCCCCGTAGCTGGAAGAGACGTAGAAGGGGTCAAGCTCGGCCCGGAAGACGCCCGTGTAGCTTCCGGTGAGCGAGTCGGGATGGCACAGCAGGCTGTCGGCGCTGTGAGTGCTGAAGCCCTCGATGTCAGTGATGGTCCCTTCCGCAGGCATGCAGAGCGCGAGATGACCGTGCTCCGGAGCCCCGGTGAAGACGACTGTCAGCGTGTCCGTGACCGAGAGGCTCCCGCTGTCGGGCCTGAGGTGAAGGTAGAGACGGTGGTCGAGCTCGGGAGGAAGAGAGACGTCCCTGTCCATCACTCTCGCCAGGAGGCTCCCGGAATCGGTATCGGATAGGTAGACGCCTCTCTCCGCGGGCGAGCGCTCCAGCCCCGCATCGGCCAGAGTCCTGTCGAAGCCGGAGGAGAGGACGGACTGGGAGAGGCCTTCCGCGCGAGCGCGCAGCACGATGGCCTCGGATCCACCTCTGGGCCAGATGCGCTCGATCACGGAGGCGCCCCGCGAGTCCTGATAGTGAAGCAGCCCGTGGGCGTCGAAGCCGGCAGAGTAGACGCCGAGGCTGTCGAGGAATTCCAGCCTGGCTTCCGGAACGCCGCCCGGAAGAGGGCACTGGAGCAGCGTGAACTCCACTGGAGTGTCCAGCAGGAAGGCGACGTGGGCCACGGTGCTTCCGTTTTGGACCACGGAGCTGTCGAGATCAGCGTCTGGGCGTGGCATCGTGACAACGCAGAGGTCATCGGACTCGAGACGGATGAGCGGAGAATCCCCCCGGACCGCCTGCTCCCGCTCGTCCTGGCCACACCCCATCAGGGCCAGGGGGAGCACCGCGAGACAAACGATCATTGCCGGAACCATCAGAGTTTCGGACTTCGACCCTGACATTTCACGGATTATTCTACGGGAGCACACCGAGCGGTGCAAGAGCCTTCGAAGTTGACGTCAACTCGGTCATTCGGCAGATTGCGCCGATGCAGCATCAAAGGCGGGCAACGCCCGAGCCGATCGCGAATGCGAGGTAGCAGGCATGGTTCCCCAGGTCGTTCAGGTCTACCTCGTCACTGCTTTCTTCGAGCTCTGCACCATCGCTGCCGTCATCTTCCTGCACGTTCTCGGCAACAGGCTCTTCGTCCTGGCGATCGAGTCCGGAAGAAGGACATCGATAGCCTTCGGCGCCACATCCCTGGTCCTTGGCCTGGCCGGCCTCCTGATCTCCACTCTTCTGCTCGAGGCAGAGGCTGCTCTCGCTCTCGGGCTCGTGTCCGGGCTGGCGATCTGGACGGCACTGGGGGAGGTTGCAGAGCACCTGGGATGGGTCTCCCCCCTGAGTCGCTCCGCCATCCTGCTCTACGTGCCATCGCTGGCAGCTTGGTGCGCCTCCCTCCTGCTGCGCTTCCCGGTGGGTCTGGTCGCGGCGGCGGGCTATCCCGTCTCGGTCTGGGGCCTTCACCTCCTGCGGGTGAGAGTGCTCGCCAGATACGGCCCCAACTCATTGGCAGCAACCATAGTAGCGCTCTTCAACTCCGCAGTGGCGGGAGGAGGGCTGGCTCTTGGCCTGGTCAAGGGAAGCATGCTCTCCGGGATCGTAGGCGGCATAGTCTTCGCCATGGCCATCTGGTCCACTCTCGAGATCATCTGGGAGAGGGGGATGGCCAAGCGGCCCTGGAGGACTGGCTACAGGGGCGGAGAATAGAGACCTGAGGCGCTGCCGCCGGGCTACTCAGTAGATCAGATAGAAGAACCCTGCTCCGAACCTCACCGGGGACCTCCTCAGCTCCGTGAAGTAGACCTCGTCGGGCTCAGCATCGCGCGGGCTGCCGTACTCGTCTGTCAGGTCCCAGGAGCCGGCGGAGGTTCCCAGATAGCCGCCCACGGATGCCAGGAGACCCAGATGATCCCAAGGCAGCAGCTCGAGCGTCGCATCCCCTATCGCCCCCACCGTGATAGCGTTAGCGTTCGAGGAGAGGTAGGGATCGCGGACCTCCTGCATCATGAAGGAGACATCTGCACCGGCCCCCAGTCTCAGCGAGACGCCGGGCGAGGAGATGGGGAGCCTGTATCCGCCCGTCAGACAGAGGCCCAGAGTCGAGAGATGGT
>JAFGKQ010000006.1 GCA_016928495.1 Candidatus Fermentibacterales bacterium | reverse complement strand
GGACGGCAGCCCTCACCCCACGACCGTCAAGGCCACATCGCACGGCGTGGTGCTGGTGATCCCGAGGCCGGTGCTGCTGGCGCAGACAGAGCAGCAGCCCAAGCTCATCGCGAGGCTGATGCTGGGGATAGGACGGCTGCTCGCGCGAAGGCTCTCCCTGGCGAACCGGACGCTCTCCGTTCTCTCGGACAAGGAGTTCCTCGAGCAGAAGCGCCTGAGGGCCCTGCTGGACGAGATGAGGGGATTGCTGAGGATAAGGAGGGTCGTCTAGGCCCCGGCACGGGAGGAGGATCTGGAGAGCCGCGAGAACCTCAGGTTGTCCGTGAGAAGCTCCCAGGCCGACTTCTCGGTGTTGGCCCTGGACGAGATGTAGCATCCCCCGCAGCGGTTGCCCGAGGTGAACCCCTTTATCAGCTCCCTCCTCGTGGCGAACCGCCGCTCGATGTGCATGGCGCATGGTGTCAGCAGCCCGTCCGGGTTCACCACCAGGAAGCGGTGACCGGCTCTGCAGCCCGGCACCTCGCAGGTCCTGTAGAAGGCGCTGTAACGCCTCATGACTCTCTCGGAGGTCATTATCGAGGAGTACTCGGGCCTGCCCGAGTAGAGCTCGTCGATGAGCTCATCGAGCCTCTGAGTGTCCCGGGGGTGCCGCAGGTTCAGCTCCGTGTTGCCCGTTCTCAGAGCGGTGTAGGTGGAGAAGTTGAGCTTCACGCCCCACGACCGCGTCAGGCGGGCTATCTCCAGTATCTCCGAGTAGTTCTCGCGGGTCATGCAGCAGTTCATCACCACGTCGCCGTGGCCGAGCGAGACCAGTCGGGGCACCACATCGCTCAGGTGGTCGAACAGCCCGGGTATCCTCCTCCAATCGTCGTGCCTCGAATCGGGGAAGTCTATCGAGATCGAGAACTGGTGCGCACCTGACTCCCTGAGGATCTCGTACTTCTCCTGGGTCAGCAGCGAGCCATTAGTGATGACAGCTATGAATGGTGGGCGACCCGGTCTGTGCAGGGCCCTTATCACTTCCGGCAGGTCATCCCTCCTGAGAGGCTCCCCTCCGGCGACCTGGGCGAGAACGGGTCGCAGGCTCCTGCAGATTCGCCCATACTCGTCGGGGCCTACCTGGTGATCGTCCAGCTCCTCACCCTTGTCGCAGTGCCGGCAGTTCGCCGTGCAGTTGTGCGTCACCTCGAAGGAGGCGCATAGCGGCCTCCTGGTGACGAGGTTGCGGATCGTCCTGGCGACGATCCTGGCCTTCAGCAACCAACCGAGCGGCTCAGCCACCGGCCTCTTCCTTCACGGGAAGCGGCTGCCCACGTCTCGGTCCCTGTCCCCGCTTCTTCCGCGGAGTCAGTGCTCTCCTCGCCCAATCCAGCATCTTCTTCGAGTACATCGATACGACGAGTAACGCGAAGCCGGTGATGATGATCCAGGCCGGAATGTCCAAGGTGTAGCCGACCAGCGCCAGAAGAACGTACCTGGGGAAGCGCCCGATGGCGACCGCAAGCAGGAACTTCCAGTAGGGATACCTGGATGCGTAGACCAGGAACTTGAAGGGGAAGAACGGGATCGGTGAAGCTCCCGCCACGATGAGAGACAGGAACGGAGCCTTGTAGAACCACTTCCTGGCCTTCCGGTAGAATGGCTTCTCTCTGTAACGGGAGGCCGTGACCTCGATGTTGAGAATCGTGGAGAAGAACCTGTAGTCCAGAAAGGCCGCCACGATGGTGCCCAGAGTAGCGGCAATCGAGAGCTGCCAGGCGTTGACCGTCTTCCCGTAGAGGATCATCGCCGGCTCGTGAGGAAAAACCGATATCGCGCAGTTCGATGGTATCGAGTAGAAGAACATGGTCCACAGCGGGTGGACCTGAGGCTTCAGCAGCATCAGCAGGACCCCGAACACACCCAGCACGATCATGATCCCGCCGAACACCCAGGTGGACGGCTTCATGCTCTCGTAGGCGGGGTGTGCCGGGGCGTTGTCTGCCAGCTCTGGGGCCCTTTCCCGGGTTATGCGCCCTCGCATCCGACGCAAGATGCATCTGACGCGGGCCAGAGGAGTCGACTGGTGAATCTAAGCAAAGCCCGGGCCGGTGTCTTCCCCGCTCTCGTGCTACCTGATCCTGATCTCCTTCGAGGACTGCCAGAGCCCGTGGATGTTGCAGTGGCTGACCGCGAGCAGGCTGCCCGGCTTCCGTGTCCTGAAGGCGAAGACCGCTTCGTGATGACTGTATACGCCACTGGTGTCCGCTCCATCGGTCGAAGCTCCGTGGCTATCGAAACTGGCACTGCCTATCCGGTACGGGAAGCTCTCGCCCTCGGGCAGGAAGTAGAGGCTTATCCAGTCGATGTGGTGCGCGGTCGTGCTGGGGTGAGCGACCTCTCGGCCGACCGAGATCGCGGCTCTGACGATCTCATCCTTGCCCACAACGTCCAGCGCGTCGATCACGGGAACGTGCTTCTCGCTCTTCCAGTCGGCTTCCTGCAGCAGCTCGGATAGCTTCCTCATGCCTACCTTCCTTTCGTAGGGTTGTAGCGTGACAGTCACAGCCCGTCACACAAAGAGACCTGACAGAGTATTCGGGAACGGACCCCGTGGGCTCAGGGGCCGAACGCTTCCGGCAGGGATCGGCTCTTTTCAAGATAGGGACCGAGTCGTTCCCGTCAAGCTGGCTCCGGCCGCCCGACGCGGGTCGCCCTTGACCGCAGGCCCTTCCTGCCTCTTCTTGTGAAGAGTGCATCGATTCCGCACCGGCACCAGTCAGCGACTGCGCGGCCCGAAGGGCGCTCGCCCCGCTCCGGATGGCCGTCGAACAGAGGCAACCTGCCGGAAAGGACTGTCAAGATCCGCAAGCTGATCCTGGTCTCAAACAGGCTGCCGGTGACCGCGGCTCCCTCCGAGGGCGGCTTTCGCCTCGAAGAATCGGCGGGAGGTCTTGCCACCGGCCTCGCAGCCTTCCACGGATCCGGCGAGAGCATCTGGATCGGGTGGCCTGGTGTACCCTCGGACCGGCTCGAGGAGCACTGCGCTGCACTGGACGCGGAGTTGCTCGCCATGGATTGCGCGGGCGTGCACCTGACCGACAGCGAGATACGGGGCTACTACTCGGGATACTCCAACACGGCGATCTGGCCGCTGTTCCACTACTTCCAGCAGTACGCGCGGTCCGACCCCGATGAGTGGAAGGCCTACCGCGCCGTCAACCGCAAGTTCGCCGATTCGGTGGCGGAGCACGCGCAGCCCGGCGACATTGTCTGGATCCATGACTACCACCTGATGC
>JAFGKQ010000086.1 GCA_016928495.1 Candidatus Fermentibacterales bacterium | reverse complement strand
GGGGGCGAGGCCGAGGCTCGACCTCAGGCCGTTGATCTCGGTCAGTACATCATCCAGGGAACAGGCGGAGGAGCTGAACACCGGGATATCTCCGGCGGCCACGTCCCCGGGCTCGTGACCTGCGGCCAGCGGAAAGAGCAGCTCGACGGACGGGCCGGTATGCTCCATGCTGAGCAGCTCCACCCAGTAGAGCCCCTTCGAGCCGACCTGCATGTCGTACGCCCCGCCCGAGTCCGGGCGCAGCTCGTACACGTCGAGATCGGGGGTCGAGACCAGGAGCCTGTAGGATGTCTCCGGCGACAGCCCGGTGAACGCGAGGCGCAGAGCAGTGTCCGCGGCCGGGAAGCAGTCCTCGATCAGGGGGATCACACGCGGGAACCTCGCACAGACGACGATGTTCGACTCGTCCGGCCTTCCGGGATAGAGGCCCACCGCAATCGTGTCGCCGCCGGTGTCGAGACAGCCGACTGAGGCAACGATATCCTCGCCCGGAGGGAGGAGCAGTATCGCCGAGGTCTGGGCCGGCCACCCGGATGCCGCGCTCCAGAGCAGGAGATCGGCTCCGGCGGGGACCTCACCCATCTCCGCGATCAGTTGCGCAAGCGCGTCGAGCTCGACGAAGCGGACGACACAGGTTTCCCGCGAGGCCGCTCCCTGTGCTCCGTCCGGCTCCGGCTGCGCCGTGCCCTCGGCCGTGACTGCCAGGATCGCCAGGATCATCGAGATCAGCGTGAGCATCCGCTCCATCCGCATCTGGACCACGGGGCACCGCCCAACTTAGCATTGCTTGGTCTGTAATCTAAGAACAGACGGTGGCGAGCGGCCATGCCGCATTCCCCGTCGGAACCCGGGAGATCTCGTGCGAGTCCTTCTGGTCCAGGCTCCCACAGGAAGGCCGGAAGAGCCGATCTACCCCGTTGGCCTGGCATACCTTGCCGGGCAGCTCTCTCTCCATGAGTTGCGCGCGATGGACCTGTCGCTGCCCGGGGGGACCGACGCGACCGCCAGGCTTCTCGATGAGGTCTCCGGATTCGAGCCGGACGTGGTCGCTGTCTCCTTCCGGAACATCGACGACAGCTCCTATCCGGTCACCCACAGCTACGTTGGCGCCTTTAGCGAGACGGTGAGCGCTCTCTCGAGCTGGAAGGGCATCCTGATCGCGGGCGGCACCGGCTTCTCTCTCTATCCCGACAGGATCCTGTCGATGCATCCCAGGATCGACTTCGGCGTTCCGGGAGAGGCCGAGGGACTGCTTCCCGAGTTGCTGGCGTACCTGGAGGGGTCCGGCGCCCCGCCGGGGGGATGGGGAGGAGGCAGGTTGCTGCCCAGGCGACTGGTCGACATGGAGAGCATCTCGCCTCCGAGGTACGACATACTCGACCTGGCCCCCTACGACGCTGTCGGGGGCATAGGCATCCAGAGCCGGAGGGGATGCCCGCGCGACTGCGCCTACTGCACCTACGGCTACCTCGGCGGCAGGAGCATCCGATGCCGGCCAGTACCTGCAGTCGTGTCGGATCTGGTCCAGATCGCGGAGCTGGGGGCGACACGCTTCCAGTTCGTGGATTCCCTGTTCAACCAGCCCGTTCGCTACTTCAGGGATCTGACGGCAGCGGTCAGGGATGCCGGTACCGGCCTTCGCTGGGCCGCCTGGCTGGACGAGACCGTGTTCCCCGGTGATCTCGACCTCATGAGGGAGGCCGGCGCCGAGAAGGTGGACTTCTCTCCCGACGCGATCACCGACAGAGGACTCGCTCTGCTCGGCAAGCCTTCGCGGGCCTCGGAGCTGCTGCCAGCGGTAAGGTCGGCCAGGGAGAGGGGCTTCACCGTGGGGGTCAACTTCTTCAACGACAACCCGGGTGAGGGTCTCCTGGCACTGCTTCGAAAGCTGCTCTTCATGCTCCGGGTCAGGTTGACGCTGGGATGGCGCCACACCTTCGTGAACATCGGGACAGTAAGGGCCTACGCTCACTCGAGGATCGCGGAGGACATGCTGGAGCAGGGCTATGTGGACCCGGAGTGTGATTTCTTCGAACCGGTCTTCGTGAGTGGGCGAGGGCCCTCTGACTGGCTCTACAGGTTGTTCGGTCTTCTGAGGAGAACCAGGGCCAGGTTGCGGAAGGGCGCGTGATGACCGGGGAGAAGGGGCTCAGGCTCGGACTCGTGGGCTATCCGGTGGAGCATTCCCTGTCCTCGGCGATCCACGAGGCGTTCATGCGTCAGACCGGCCTGGAGGGCAGCTTCCGGCGCCTTTCCGTCCGGCCGGATGAGCTGCCGGGTAGGCTTGCCTCCCTCTACGCAGATGATTATGCGGGGCTCAACGTCACCGTTCCCCACAAGAGGGCGGTACTGGCGCAGGTTGTGGCCTGCGACCAGGACGTGGAGAGCACGGGCGCGGCCAACACGCTCCTGAGGGGGATCGGTGGATGGTCCGCAGCGAACACGGATATCGCCGGCTTCGGCAGGCTGGTCCTCGAAGAAGGCCTGGACCAGCAGCAGTTCGTCATAGTGGGGGGCGGGGGCGCGGCTTCCGCCGTTGCCGAGGCCGTGTACCGGATGGGCTGCTCGAGCGCTACCGTCTGCAGGAGGCCGTGGCTCTGGAAGCGGCACGGAAGGGCGCTGGAGCTCGAGAGACTGCAGTCGGTCATGGGCAGGAGGGACGGGGGCGTGGTGGTCAACGCAACTCCCCTGGGATGGAGGCCGACCGACAGCTTCCCGGTGGAGACCTGGCCCGAGCGGGGCTGGGTCTTCCTGGATCTGAACTACGCCCCTGATTGGCCCTGGAGGGATCGGCTTGCCGCATCCGGAGTGCGAGTTATAACAGGAGAAAGAATGCTGGTGTATCAGGCGGCGGCCTCATTCTGTCTCTGGACGGGCATCGGGCCGTCAGTAGAGGTGGGCC
>JAFGKQ010000085.1 GCA_016928495.1 Candidatus Fermentibacterales bacterium | reverse complement strand
CGAGGCTGCCGGCCATAACACCGGAAGAAGTGCCAGAAGCCCCAGGGTCATGACCGGAAGAAGAAAGAGCATCGAGACGACAGTAGCGAGAGGCCCGAGGACCCTCACGCAACCGTACAGCTCCGCGAGCACAGGAGCGATGGCGAAAGTCGCGACCAGCCCGGCTCCGAGCATGGCTGCCAGCGACCCTGGCAGGCTTCTGCCCCGCCTGAGCAGACCACCTGAGGCGACGAGAAGGGAGAGCACGGCCAGGAAGGACATCCATGCCGCCCTGTCCCTTGCCGCGGCTGGGTCAAGCAGCAGGACCACCGCGGCTGCGAGCGACCAGACCGTTATGCCCGAGGGGTTCCTGCCCGACACCTCCCTCGCCGAGACGAAGAAGCAGACCATGCTCGCCGCCCTGAGAGCCGAGGGCCTTCCCCCGGTGAACAGGGCGTAGCCCCAGACAGCGACACAGAGGCACAGAGCAAGCCATATCCCCCTGGCTGCCGCAACCCTCCTCAGAGCCAGATAGACGATCCCGGAGACCAGCGAGACGTGGAAACCCGAAACCGCGATCAGGTGAAAGGCCCCGCTCTCTCTGAAGGCGCTCCTGACGCTCTCGGGCAGACGGCTCCTCTCCCCGACCAGCAGAGCCATCGCCAACCCGGCAGCCTGCCGCGAGGGCACTCTTGCCGCAAGAGTGGAACAGGCGGCGGCTCTGCTTCCTTCGACCCACGAGGACGAGCTGCCGGTGCTTCGCCACGCCACCGCTCTGCAGAAACCCCTGCCGCTGACGCTGAGGAGCACGAGCAGGGAGTCGCCCCTGCCTGTCGCTCCGGCGAACCGGCAACCGGGCACCCACGCGGTCCCCGCGGCGGTCTCGAGCAGAGCTCCCCTTCCCGTGACCTCATTGACGCAGGAGCGTACAAGCAGGAACCCGGGGCAGGGATGACGTGGAGTCTCCGGGTCGGCTAGATTGGAGCCCGACGACCCGGCAGCGAGGGCCGATAGCGCCAGGAACGCTCTCGAGCAGGTTCTGCGTTGCAACAGGGCCGCGGCCACCGAGGAGAGCACCAGGACCGGAACCACTAACCCGGCGGCCGGAACGGCGTACAGCACCGACCCGGCAACGAAGCAGGAGACGCACATGAACGCCAGGATCGAGAGAGACATCATGCAGGGATGCTACACGCTCGGTCTGCACTGTTCAACCTGCATGCCGGTCTTCGTGCTGGATGACTTCCGGAGCGCCTTCAACGTCGGCTCCGCCTTCCGAACGGCAGAGGCGATCGCCCCCTGCGCCGTTTTCCCCTGCGGAGTCAGTGCGAGGCCCTTTCACAGGCGCCTGGCGCATACGGCGCGAGGAACCCAGGACCTCGTTCCGTGGCGCTACTTCCCCAGAGCGCTGGACGCCGTTTCCTGGCTTAGAGCTACCGGCAGGCGGATCGTAGTAGTGGAGAGCCCGGGAGGACCGGATTGCGCGACCATCTGGGAGGCGCGCTTCGCCAACGGCGATGCCTTTGTCTTCGGAAACGAGGCGGAGGGAGTTGCCCCCGAGGTCTTCGAAGCTGCCGACCTGTCGCTCCGCTTCCCTCAGAGCGGGGTCAGAAGCTGCATAAACGTGGCGAGCATGATCGCGATGGTCGCGGCAGAGCTCCGGAGGAGGAGACTAGTCGGCAGTCTCCGTCAGTAGCGGACGAAGTAGCGTGCCCACTCCAGAAGCTCGTAGCCGTGCTTCCTGAGAAGAGCTATCGCTCCCCCGGAGGTGGAAGGGACTATCTCCCTGGTCTTGGTCGCTCCCCTCTCCCGCAGCAGGCCCAGGCATTTCAGAAGAAGATCCGAACCGTATCCGCCGCTCCTGAGGCCCGGCATCACGCCTATGTAGTAGAAGGCGGCCTCGCTCGGGACGAGCAGGTCGAGTCTCGCCATGAAGACGCCGACCGGCCTGGTCTCTCCGCCTTCCTCACCATCGGTGGTGTAGGCAACCGAGAAGAGCTCCGGATCGAACCTGGCCCCTCTCCTGTAGCGTGCGACCAGGGCTTCGAAGTCAGTCCCCTCGAAGTCCGAGCCCGTCGCGGTGCTCTTGCAGAGCGCGGCGAACTCCGCATCACCGACATCGTCCACCGACCTGTAGGTCAGGCTCCTGCCGGGTTCCCGGAGGTCATCGGTCAGGCTTCGGGCGTAGATCTGGCTATCGCGGTAGAACTCGAAGCCCAGAGTGCCGTAGGCTTCCTCGAGCCGTCTGCGCTCGCCTTCCTCCTGGTCGGAGTAGACCGCGGCAACGGCCCTGCTGCAGCGCCTGTCCTCGGGATCGAGCAGCTTGCGGACGACGGTATCGAGGAGGAAGCTCTGCACCAGCTCCGGCGGCCCGCTCCACTCCGGGGAAACATGGGGAACGCCGATCAGGACCTCGTCCTCGTCGCTCTCGTGCCCGGTGAAGATGAAGCCGGCAGGTCTGCCATCCGGGCCGAACGCACCCATGTAGGCACCATCGAAGTAGTCGTCCAGTGCGAAGCCCAGCAGCTGCCCGCGCAGGAACAGCGGCAGGTCCTCCCTGCTCAGCACCCTGGATGTGAGGCCAGCGCCCGTGATGTCGTCCATCATGTCAGAAGACCTTCCTCCCGATGCTAGGAGTCAGCTGGTGAACCTGGAGGCTCCGTTTCCCCGGGGAAGATAAGCAGGGAAGGCGTCCACGGGAACCACCCACCCCCTCGAAGTCACCGGATGTACCCGAGGTCCCTGAGGGCCCTTGCCGCGCTCTCCCCGAAATACACCTGCGGAGGTGTCACTGCGAACGGAGTGGCCCAGTAGCTCATGGCGTGCTCCAGAAGGAGGCTGTCGGCCATTAGAGATGAAAACTCGCCTGCATCGCCGGCAAGGTCGTATGCCTCCGCCGAGGCCTCGCCCGGCCGCCAGATGATCTTGCTGTCGTTCCGCCTGACGGAGACGAGATCGCTCTCTCCCCAGAGCACGCCGCTGGAGACCAGGAACCGGTCCGCCCGGACCTCTCCCAGGAGGTTGCAGCCCTCCAGGCCCTCCGGGGCCTCTCCCCCGGTCAGAGCGATGACCGTAGGCAGGATGTCGACGTGGGAGACCGCCGCCCGCTCGACCTCACCCACGGGAATGCCCTGGCCGCTGATCAGGAGCGGAACAGAAATGCTCGTCTGGTAGAGGTTGGAGCCATGCTCGAGCATCCCGTGCTCGAGGAACTCCTCGCCATGATCGGCGGCTACGATGACGACGGTGTTGCCGGATAGGCCGCTGCCACGCAGGAAAGACAGCAGCCTCGAGATCTCGTGATCGGTGAAGGCGATCTCTCCATCGTAGAGGTCGATCAGGTTCCTCAGGCCATCATCCGGCAATGCAATCTCTCCCGCGTTCACAGCCTCTATCTCCGCACTCTCGCCCCATTGCGGCCCGTACTCGCCGGAGTAGCCGGGATCGGTGAACAGGGTGTCGAACGGCGCCGGAGGATCGTAGGTGATGTGAGGATCGTAGAAGTGCACTGCCAGGAAGAAGGGCGACGGCCCTTGCTCTCTCAGCCACTCGATGGCGTCGTCGACGGTGCCCCGGGCGTCACGATAGCTCTCGGGGCCTGCGAAGCCCCTGCAGTCGAAGTGGTCGAAGCCCACGTGGAAGCCGAAGTCCTCGCTCATGAAGACTACGTTGAAAAAGGCAGCAGTGGAGTAGCCGCTGGCGTGCAGGATCCTCGCCATGCCCGGAATCCCGGAGCTCAACCCGTAGAAGGCTCCGTCCCTCCGGCCGGCCCCGTGCTCCCTCGGAGGAAGACCTGTCAGGATGGTCGACATGGCAGGGAGCGTCCAGGAGCTGGAGCCGTGGACCCGCTCGAAGCGGAGCCCCGCAGCGGCCAGGCTGTCCAGGCATGGGGTAGTGTTTCTCTCGTAGCCATAGCATCCGAGGTGATCCGCTCTGAGAGTATCGATGAGCACGAGCAGCAGGTTCGGGCTCCCGGGTGCGGTCCCGACTCCGCAGGACGAGGCCAGGAGCAGCAGCGCGGCCAGCAGCGCGGCCCTCAAGGGCCGCCCGGTCCATCCCGCTCCGGTAGCAGGCATGATCGCCTCCGCAATCCTTCCGGTCAGTGCTCCGCCTCGAGCCAGTTGCTACCGATCCCCGTCTCGACGGTGAGCGGGACGCGCAGCTCGAAGGCATGCTCCATTTCCTCCCTTAGGATGGAGGCAGCGCTCTCCGCGCTTCCGGACGGAGCCGCCGTGACCAGCTCGTCATGAACCTGGAGCACCAGCCCACACTCGGGCATCTCGCGCGAGAGCCTTGCGGAGGCCCTGATCATCGCGAGCTTCACGATGTCGGCCGCCGAGCCCTGAACAGTGGTGTTCACGGCTACCCTCTCCAGGGACTTCCTCCTGTTGCCGCTCGAGCCGGCGAATTCGGGGAAGCAGCGCCTTCGGCCGAGGATGGTCCTGGTCTCCCCCTTCTCGGCAGTCTTCTCCACGCACTCGTCGAAGAAGCTCCTGACGCCCGGGTAGCTCTCGAAGTACCTGTCGATGATCCCGGCCGCCTCCTCCCGGGTCGTTCCGAGCCTCAGCGAGAGCCCGTGGGGGCTGATGCCGTACACGATCGAGAAGTTGATCTCCTTGGCCTTCCTCCTGTGGTCCGGGTCCGAGCTTCCGAAGACCGCCACGGCGGTCGAGCTGTGGATGTCCCTTCCCTCCTCGTAGGCCCGGATCAGGTTCTCGTCCCCTGAAAGGTGTGCCAGCACCCTCAGCTCGATCTGGGAGTAGTCGCAGGAGATGAGGACCTCGTCCGCCCCTCCCGCCCGGAAGCACCTGCGAACCATCCGACCGCGCTCGGTGCGTATGGGTATGTTCTGCAGGTTGGGATTGGAGGAGCTGAGCCTGCCGGTGGACGCCACCCCCTGGTTGAAGGAGGTGTGTATCAGGCCGGTGGTAGGCGAGACGAACCCCGGGAGCTTCTGCACGTAGGTGGAGAGAAGCTTGGCGAGCTCCCTGTACTCGATCACGAGATCAACGAACGGGTCCCTGCCGGAGAGGGCCGCGAGCACCTCCATGCTGGAAGAGCGCGCCCCCTTGTCCGTCTTCCTTATCACCGGAAGATCCAGCACCTCGAAGAGCACGTGGGATACCTGTGAGGGGCTGTTGAGATTGATGCTGAAGCCTACCATGTTCCTGGCGCGCAGCTCGATATCCGCCAGTCTGTGAGAGAAGGCCTTCTCGAGGTCCGACAGGGCCTCTCTGTCGAGTCCCACACCCCTGGCCTCCATCCCGGTGAGTATGCCGGCCACGGGGAGCTCCACCTCCTCGTAGATGCGAAGGAGGTCCCCGTCCTCCGATAGCTCGAGGCGGAGCATCCTCTCCAGCTTCCACGCGGTGATGGAGTCGGTGCAGCAATACTCGGCAACGTCCCGGAGCGGCACATCGGCGAGTGATCCCGAGTCTCCAGCCAGGTCACCGAAGGACATCACGGAGACCCCCATCATGCTCGCGGCCATCGCCGAGAGGCCGTGCCCCCCGGAGTCGGGGTTGAGAAGGTAGTGCGCCAGGAAGGGATCTCCGGCAATCCTGTGCCACACCACCCCCATGCGGCGCAGCACGTGCAGGTCGTACTTGACGTTCTGAGCCACCAGCCCGAACCTGCCCTCCAGGGCGGACAGGAACTCCACGGCCTTCGCGATATCCAGGCTGCCCTCGCTGTGAGCCAGGGGAAGGTACCAGGCTCGCTCGCCATCGAGCGTGAGCGAGAGCCCGATCGGGTTGGCCTCGATCGGATCCTGGCTGTCCGTCTCGGTATCCAGGGCGATGGCCGCCGCACCGGATGCCAGGAGCTCACGCAGAAGCAGGTCGAGGTCTCCGGGTTCGAGCAGCACTCTCGTGTCCCCATGAGACGGAGAGTCGAGGTCCTCGCTCAGGTCCAGACCCAGCCTCTCGGCTATCTTCCTGAAGCCCAGCTCGCGCAGCATCTCGACGGCTTCGGGAAGCTCGGGATCCGAGGGAGACGCGGAATCGAGATCGAGATCGGGAATGCCCTCGGTACGCAGCAGGATCAGCTTCCTGCTCATCTCCACCTGCTCGGCGGACCTCTCCAGCTTCTCTCTCGTTCCCTTCTTCGAGACCGATGCGAGGCTCCTCATCAAGTTGTCCAGCGTGTCATGCTCGGCAAGCAGGGCCGAAGCCGTTCCGGGCCCTATGCCCCTTGCCCCCGGAACGTTGTCGGAGCTGTCCCCGGTCAGGGACAGGAAGTCGACGATCTGGTCGGCCCTGACCCCCATCAGATCGGGCACATCCACGGAGCGGACCTCTCTCACGGGCCTCCCGGGCCTTCCCGGCTGGAGCACCACCACGCTTCCGCGCTCGTCCAGCAGCTGCAGCAGGTCCTTGTCGGACGAGACTATCAGGACGGATGAGCCATCTCCCAGGCCGAGAGCCTGACTGGCAAGCGAGGCGATCAGGTCGTCGGCCTCGAACCCCTCCCTCTCTATGCAGGGAAAGCCGAGGGCCCTGCAGAGCCGTCTGGCTATCTGCCCCTGGCTCACTATCTCCGGCGGAGCCGGTGGCCTGTTGGCCTTGTACTCCGGGTAGATCCTCGACCTGAAGCTCGGCGCGGGATAGTCGAAGACCAGAGCGAACCTGTCGGGAGAGTGCTGTTCCAGCAGGCTGCAGGTCTCGTCGAAAAGGTGATGGACACCGCTCGTGACGGTGCCGTCGGGAGCGGTCAGGGGGTCGCGGGCGAGAGCGAAGTGGCCTCTGTAGAGAAGGCCCGGCGCGTCAACCAGCAGCAGCTTCAGAACAGCCTCCGATCAATCCTGCCACCGGGGATGTATGTGGCGGCCTCTGCCTGATCGCAATAGCAGGACAGGCTACGGATCTCTCAGATGCCCAGCCCGGTGAACGCCTCGAGCACACTGCCGACGCCCACGGAATCGAGGCAGGGAGGGATGCGCTCTCGGGGCGCGATCCGGCAGTTCCTCCCGAAGCACGGCGAACACGGTGCCGGGCTCGAGACGACCGCGGATTTCTCACCGAGAGGAGCGGTCCAGCGGGGATCCGTGGAGCCGAACACCGCCACGCAGGGAACCCCCAGGGCAGACGCGAGATGGATCCCGCCCGCATCGTTGCCCAGGGCAAGCCTGGCCCTGGCCAGTCTGCCGCAGACTTCCGACAGGCTGGCCCCGTGAACGACCCTCGAGCCGTGACATCCGGCCGCGGCTCTCTCCAGCAGCTCCCGCTCCGATCGGGAGCCATAGAAGACGGGCTCGAGCCCGGTTCTTGCCGAGAGCTTTGCGGCAGCTTCGGCGAAGCGCTCCGCGGGCCAGAGCTTGGCTCGTCCGTAGGTGGCGCCCGGGAAGACGGCTATGTGCTCACTACCGGAAGGCTCGACGATGCAGGAGGGAAAGGTCGCATGATCCGGGTTGGCCCCGGCATCGATCAGCCCGGCATGGCTGATCAACTCCCGGTACTCCTGCCAGTGATGGACGGAGCCGCGCTTGCGGACGGGCAGGGCCTCCGTGAGAAGAGGGCTGCGCAGCTCTCCACGGTAGCCGATCCTGCGGGGTATCCGAGTCCGGAAGGCCTCGAGAGCGCTGCGGAACGAACCGGTCAGCAGAACGACGAGATCGTGCTCCGCGCTGCCGGGGCGCTCCCTGGCATCCACAACGGGCGTCTGTGGGAAGAAAAGGGGGAGCAGCTCCCCGGCCACCCCTGTGCCCCAGAATCGGGTCTTCGATCCGGGATGCCCTTCGGCGGCTCTCAGAGCGGGCAGGCTCATGACCAGATCCCCCAGCCAGTTCGGCACCCTGACCAGCGCTCTGCTCACTCCCAGCCCTCTCTTATGAGGCGCTCCCACCCTTCGAAGAACGATGCCCTGTCCTGACAGGGGATGGCGCTCCGCCAGGTCTGGAAGCTGCCGGAGGGATCCAGACCGACCACCCTCGCGCCGAAGAAGCAGGCCTCCGCCCAGAGCGAGGCATCGTCCGTGGCCACTGCCGATGCCTCCTGCACCACGGCAGCCCGAACGCTCCTGGGCACTGCTTCGGCCCCGAGAGAGCCCTTGCCGCTCAACTGGACCAGTTTCAGGGGCACCTCCTCCCCCGCCTCCCGCAAGAGCGCGGCCGCGCCCTCGCTGGCAACGATGTACGGAAGGGCGCGACCGGAGACGGGAGCCAGCAGCTCGGAGGCCATGCCGGCATCCTGCCTGGAGCATCGAGGCTTCCAGCCCGGGTGGGGGGATATCCCCAGGATCCTGCAGAACCTGTGGATGCGCTCCGGCAATGGGACCTGCTGATCCAGTCGCACTCTCAGGTTCACCGCCTCGTTCGCGGCAAGCGATGAGAGCACGGTAGGCCTTATCTCGAGCAGCACGCCCGCCATCGCATCCGACATCTCGTCGTAGGGGAAGAAGAGCATGTCCGGCCGAAGGCCTCTGAGGTCGTTGACTCCCTGTCCCTCGGGAGCTCCACGTCTGTCGGTGCCGTAAGCACAGACCAGCTCCGGGCTCCACTCCAGAAGGCTGAACAGGCTCTCGTCCTCCTTCCTGCACATCACGTGAAGGACTCCGGGCCCATAGTGCCTCTGAAGGCTGTCGCAGAGGAAGAGAGCCGCCCAGACATCGGATTCGCCCGTGCCGGAAGCCACCAGTATCGAGGAGGGGGATCTAAGGCTCCCGGGAAGGTGTATGCCGCCGCGGCTCTCGATCAGGTTCCTGCGTCTCGAACGCAGGAGGGAGCGGAAGCCGAAGACCATGCGAGCGTTGCCTACTCGAGCTCGGCCATGAGCCTGAGCGCCATCGAGGCGGGGCCAGCGCCGTAGGTAGATGGGCTCCCGGACACGGATGACCAGTAGGAAAAGGCGCTGGAGGGCTGGTCCGAGGCGGCCAGTGCTATGCCCCTCGCCACGAGGGCCAGCCCCTCTCCCGGGAAAACCTCGCAGAGCCTGCGGGTAAGGTCTGCGGCATCGCGAGTGCGCCCGGTCTGCAGCATCGCGATCGAGAGGTCGACGGCCGAGTAGAGCATCCTCCTGCCGTTTCCGGCCAGCTCCAGGGACCTCGAGAGCAGCTCTGATGCAGAGTCGGCCCGGCCCGAGTAGAGCATGGCGAGTCCGAGTGACCTCAGCCTCAACCACTCGTCGTCGAACGAGTCCAGGAGATCGGGATCGGACAGCGTCTCGACCGCCAGGTCCGGCAGCCCGCAGCCCCAGGCGAGCCTGCCCCACCAGAACCTCACGAGCGCATCCGGCACCCCCATGCCCCACAGCTCGGAGATGAGCGTCTGTGCCCTGTTCACGTGCCCCGCGTAGAGAGCTTCCTCGAGCAGCCTGCACCTGATCCGGGACACCCCCTCCGGATCTCCCTCCAGCTCGTAGAGGTAGCCGGCCCTCGCCAGATCCCCGGCCATCTCGGCCTCCTCCGCCGGCTCCCCCCGCAAGTCCGAGGCACCGAGAAGAGCGACGAGCAGCAGGATCAGACCGAGCCCCGGGCGGGTCATTGGGAGTACCTCCTCAGGAAGCGCCTGATCAGCCTCAGGTATCCGACCACGGCGAAGACCATGGAGGTGATGCTGAGAATGCCGCCTATCCAGACCAGGGTCCCGTAGATGCCCTTTCCCGGGAACGCAGCTCTTCCCGCCATCGCGACGACCAGGACGTAGCTGAAGATGACCACCAGCTTCTCACCCGTTGTTATCGTCGTAAGGGGCTTCCCGACACCCCAGGAGATGACGGTCATGGCCAGGAGCACGAGGAGGTGATAGGCGACGAGAGAGCCCGCGATCGCAGCATCGGCCCCGGCCGCTCTCCACAGCGACAACAGGGCAACGGACAGGAACACCTTGTCGCATGTGAAGTCGAGGACCTTGCCCCGGTAGGACTGCACTCCCAGCGCTCTCGCCGTGACGCCGTCGAAGTAGTCCGAGAGAGCCGCGGCAAGGCAGATCCAGAAGACCGCCCGCAGATCCGGACTCGGCCCCGAGAAGAAGACCAGCAGCGGCACCGCCAGTATCCTGGTGTAGCTGATGGCAGCAACCAGAGCCCTTCGCGAGGGCTTCCTCCCGGAGGCAGCGCCGAAGCTGCTGCGTCCCCTCGGCCTGTCCTGCGACAGAGGCGCGCCGGGCACGTCGCCCGGGGCACCGGCTGCGGGCCGGCCGCTCTCCGCGAGCCTCAACACCGGCACGCCCGGCCCCCGTGAGTCATGTCAGAGGCCCCGCGCTGCACGGGACCGGTTGTTGATGACCGCTTCGAACCATGACTCGACCTCTCGCAGGCTCACCCAGGAGTGTCCGGAAGAGAAGCGTGAGCCCGGTTCGAACGCTTCCGCGAAGCGCTCCATAACGGGCTCCCAGAGCAGGTCCGGGCCGTGGAACAGACCGTCCGGCGCCGGCTGCATCCAGCCAAGAGCAAGCACGGCAGCTATGTGGAGCCCGCGAGAGTCGCCTTCCAGGTCGGCAGGAACCTCCATCTCTCCGGCCACCAGAGGGTAGACATCGAACCTGCCGTACCATGCTGCGGCGACGGCAAGATCGCGCCGGGTCGCGGGGACCTCGCTCCCCATGCCTTCCATGTAGGCCCTGGCTTCCTCCGCCCTGCCCAGCTCCACGAGAAGACAGCAGAGAGGGACCAGTGCTTCCCGGCTGCCGTCTGCGAGCTGATCTCTGAGCTCTTCCACGCGCTCCTCGTCGCTCATTTCCGGAGAGGAGACAACCGCGAACGGAGTGTGGCTCAGGGCGGGCACCCCGGAGACTATCGCCCTGCCCGCGGTGAGCAGGTCGGGGTCTCGTCCTGCCATGTCGAGGATGTTGCCGAGAAGCCCGCGAGTCCTGGTACGGTCCGACATCGATGCGTCGGCGGCAAGGAAGCCCGCCCTCAGCTTCCAGACCACGGAGTCGGGCGGCTGGGCCAGGCCGTCCTGGCACAGCAGTGCCAGCAGCAGAATGGGGACAAGCGTGGAGAGACCCATCACTCCCCTCTCCGAGACCCTGCGCACGGGAGCGGTTTTCCGGCCGGAACGGACTGGAGCGGGCAACGGGATTCGAACCCGCGACTTTCAGCTTGGGAAGCTGACACTCTACCAACTGAGTTATGCCCGCCCCCAGAATGTCGAGTAACTGTAGACCATGCCATCCCGATAGTCAAGACGCTCAGGGCTCGCGAAGGCTACCGACGAACACGAGCCTCGCCTCCCCCTGAAGCCACGGAGTCCCGTCTTCGTCCATGCCCACCAGCAGCTCGAGCCCGCTGCGAACGCGCAGCCGGGCGGGAAGGCTCGTCCTTCCGAGGGCATGGAGGGCCATCGCGGAAGCCACAGCGCCGGTTCCGCACGCGAGCGTCTCGCCTTCGACACCTCTCTCCCAGGTCCTTATCCCGATGGCGCCGTCCTGCACGGATACGAAATCCACGTTGGCGCCGCACACGCCGTCACTGAAGCGGAAGTGCCGGAGTGCAGGCGCCAGGGCTGCCATCTCCAGATCCTCCAGCCCCCGGGTGCCGTCCTCCGCCACTTCGATGACCGCGTGCGGCACACCGGTGTCCAGCAGGGAGACCCGCCAGGTAGAACCGTCGTCCAGCTCGATCGTCCTGTCGAGGAAGAGGGTCCTGGCAGGCGTCATCCACAGCCTGACGCACTCGGCGCCCCCCCCTACGAAGACGGACCTGTGTGCCCCCGCTCCGCTCCTGAAGGCGACCTCCCGATCGGTGTCCCGCACGACTCCGGCATGAAGCGCGAACCTGGTGATGCAGCGACCGCCGTTGCCGCACATGGAAGCGGGCCTGCCATCGCTGTTGTAGTAGGTCATCGAGAAGTCCAGCTCCGGATCGTCCCTCAGCTCCAGCAGGCCGTCGGCACCGACCGAGAGCCCCCTGGTGCAGACCCTGCGGATGAACTCCTCCGTGAGGAGGCCGTCGAGCCCCCCTGTCCTGTTATCCACGGCGACGAAATCGTTGCCGGCCCCACTAAGCTTGGCGAACTCGAGCTCAGCCATCACTGGACTCCTCCCGACTCCCGGCCCCTTCAGGCTCCTCCAGCAGGGCCTGCAGCTCCCGCCTGGCCTGCTCGTAGTCCGGGGCCTCCTCCAGGACCTTTCGGTACTGCCATATCGCCTCATCCAGCCTGCCGGCGTCGGCCAGGAGCCAGGCAAGGTCGCGCCTCAGCATGGGGTCGGGCCCGAAAGCCGCCAGGTAGGTCTCGAAGTCGCTGGCCAGCCGGTCGATACCCGGAGCCCCCGGAACGGCAGCAAGATAGAGCCCCAGGATCTCCTGCAGGACCCCCGTGCAGTCGTCCTCGCTGCCGCCCTCCGAGGCAAGAAGAGTCAGCGAGGCGGACAGCAGCGTGTAGTTGCCGGTCTGCCTTCCGTCCATCGCCATGCCCACGGCTGTAGGAAGGGGTTCGTTGACCACCGCCGGGAGTCCCTGTCCGTAGGCGGGCAGGATCCCGGCGACATCGTGTCTGAAGAGCAGATGCGCAGGACCTGTGTAGGCCCGGTATCTCCCGTCTCCGAGCCCGTAGATCCTGAGGGAGGAGCCTTCGTAGAGCAGACGGAACTGCTCGAGAGCCTCGGGATGATACTGCATCGCATGGGCGACGCAGCCAGCCGGCGCCGCCCCCGACCGGCCTGCAAGGTAGAGCAGGCCCTCCGGCGAGAGGTCCAGCAGGAAGTCCGCCTGATGGACCACGAGGCTGCAGCGCTTCTCGGCACAGAAGGCCGCCAGGCTGTCCTCGCTGCCGAACATCAGACCGGCGAAGCGCTGGATGTTCCTGCGGTTCGCCTCGTTCTCGAAGAAGGTGTGCGTGACGACCGGCCTCTCGGCATAGGCGGAGACGAGCCCTGAGAGGTGCCAGTAGCACAGAACGGCCTCATCGGGAGCCGTCTCCCTCCTGAGCCAGGTGATGACCGAGTCGAGCTCACGGTCCGTGAGCAGGGACGAGCGGGATGGCGTCCCGAGACCGATTCCGCCGAGGAACCCGGCGACCTGCCTGACTCCGACGCTGTGTAGGACCAGCACCACCGGCAGCGCCGCCAGGAGGGCCTTCCTCCTCCCCGCCGACATGGCGAGCAGCGGGCAGATGGCGATAGCCAGAAGCACGTGGAGCCTGTCGAAGAGAAGGTACCCGATCGCCGCCGCTACGAGGAACGACGGGATCAGGGAGAGCCGGCAGGCGTCCCGGCTATGCAGCTTCCAGAGGCCCGGTGCCGCAAGCAGGAGCACGGGGCCGAACAGCAGCGCCAGGTGAGCGATCGAGGGACTGGTGTAGCCACTGACCCAGAAGAGCCTCGCGTCAGAGGACAGCCTGAGCGGGTCCCCCGGGTGCGTGAAGAGGAAGCGCAGCTTGGCAAGGAGAACCGCGCTGACGTGTCCCGAGCTTCCGGAGCCGGTCAGGAACGCCGTCGAGGCTACGATCAGGAGCGAAGGAACGACAAGCCAGCGGCCGTGCAGCCTTGTGGAAGCCGTGGCGCAGAGCGCAGCAGCGCTCGCAGGGCCGATCAGAGCGGCATCATGCCTCATGTGCGGAATAGCGGCAGCACAGACCCAGAAGACCGAGGAAAGCACAACGGTGAGTGCTGCCGGGGGACGCGGCTTGCCGAACAGGTTCCTCGCGGTGAGGTATGCGAACAGCAGCAGGGCGAAGTACTGGCTCACCTTCCAGCAGGCCAGAGACGCGGCGAGGAGCACGGCTGCCGCGAGGAGGCGAGGAGCCGCCCTCCTGCCCCGAAGCACTCCTTCGATCGCGGCCAGAGCTCCGACCAGAAGAGGGATCGCCACGGTTTCCCTGTAGAGGGACTCCCCTCTCGCCCGGAGAAGCGCCGGAAGCAGGACCGCGTAGCAGGCAGCGGCGGCAAGGCTTTGCGGGTGCCCGAAGCCTGCCTCCCTCATCCAGAGGTAGAGACCTGGAAGCACGAGAAGAGGAAACAGCAGGCAGAACGACCTCAAGTAGGAGTCGAAGTCGACGCCTTCCGGGAGCATCCTGTAGAGGAGGCCGGCCACGTACTCCTCGAAGATGGAGTTCTGAAACGGATCGGCGCCGTCCGGGTGCATTACCATGGTGTCGGGATCGGGGATCGCGCGCCCCTGCCCGACGAGCATCGCGTACCTGTAGGCCTGCGTGGTCTCTCCCTGCATCCTCGCGGGGGGAGGCAGCACCGATGAGGCGAAGAACGACCTGAAGAGGTAGCCCAGCGCTATCAGCAGGATCAGGACAGGGGCCGGCCAGGGGAACGGCCTGCGGGCCGCTGCCTGATGAGCCTCCGAGTCAGTCTTTGGGAGTGTGTTGGTCCGATCAGTTGCTCTGGACATGACGGCGGGCCATGATCGCGGAAATGAGCTTCAGTGTCTCCGCCGGTCCCTGCCCGCCCAGGGCGACCGATTCGACCGCAGGCCACCCGTGCTTGTTCAGAGCGCTCTCCAGCTTGTCTATCGGGTCGATGCCGGGAAGGTCGCGCTTGTTGTACTGCATGACAGCGGGAACCGAAGACAGGGAGAGGCCATAGGCTTCGAGGTTCCTCTCGAGGTCGTCCAGGGTGTCCAGGTTGGCATCGTACCGCTCGACCTGGCTGTCGGCGACGAAGACGAGACCATCGACTCCCTCGAGGATGACCTTCCTGCTCAGGGCGTAGTAGGCCTGGCCGGGGACCGAGTAGAGGTGGAGCCTGACTCTCTTCCCCCTGATGGTCGCGAAGTTGACCGGAAGGAAGTCGAAGAAGACGGTTCGTTCGCCCTTCGTGCAGAGCGTGACCAGTCTGCCACGGTTCTCGGCGGCGATGAAGTCCCGCAGCCTTCTGAGATTGGTTGTCTTCCCGGAGAGGCCCGGGCCGTAGTAGACGATCTTGTATGCAACTTCGTCACCAGAGGTGTGCATCGGGCAACATCTCCATGGAACGGATCCCGTAACTCGTTACTGCCCCAGTCAGTGCCACGCGAGCAGCGCGCACCGATCAGAGAATATAGTCCAACTGCTCCGTATCCGCCATAAGCTTCGCCAGACGCCCGGCGGCCGACTTCCTGTCGATGGATGCCCTCCCCCTGACCAGATCCGGCGCACCGAAGAGCAGATCATCGAGGAGATAGGCCATGACGGGCCGTAGCCTCCTGGCACCTATGTCCTCGGTCGCGGTGTTGAGGGCGCAGGCCACTCTCGCCACCTCCCGGCAGGCCTCGTCGTCCATTCGGAGCTCGACTCCATCGGATCGGAGCAGCTCCGTCATCTGCCTGAGAAGGCAGTTCTCGGGTTCGGTGAGAACGCGGAACAGGTCATCCTCGCCCAGGGGGTCGAGAGAGACTCGCAGGGGGAAGCGGCCCTGCAGCTCGGGGATGAGGTCGGAGGGGCTGGATCCGTGAAAGGCCCCCGCAGCGATGAACAGGATGTGATCGGTGCGCACCGAGCCGTACCTGGTCTGCACCGTCGATCCCTCGAGAAGGGGAAGAAGGTCCCTCTGCACTCCCAGCCTCGAGACGTCCGGGCCGCCGCCGCCCCCTTCCGATCCTATGATCTTGTCGATCTCATCTATGAAGATGATGCCCTCTTCCTGGGCCATCCTCAGCCCCGACTGGACGTAGTCGACCCTCTCGACCAAGCTGTTGAGCTCTTCTTCGAGAAGCCGTTGACGCGCCTCGCCCACGGCTACCCTGCTCTTCCGCCTTCTCGAGCCCATGATCTTCTGAATCGCCTGCTTGAGACCCTCTCCGAAGTCGGCGTCGATGCCGCTTCCCGGCATGAAGGGCACCACCTCCATCTTCTGTGCCTCTTCGGGAAGGGCGACCTCGACGTCCCTGGAATCCAGCTTGCCGGATGCGAGCATCGTCATGAGTCGAGACTCCGGGACGTCAGGAAGGCCCTGTTCGACCAGGGCGCGGCCGAGCTTCTCCAGGGACCTCTTCTCCGCTTCCTCGCGCTTTCCGGCTCTTGCCCTGTCCGCCTCCAGCCTCACTGCCTGCCTGACGAGGTCCCTCACCATGCTCTCGACGTCCCGCCCGACGTAGCCAGTCTCGGTGTACTTGGTCGCCTCCACCTTCACGAACGGGGCGCCGACGAGGTTGGCCAGGCGCCTCGCTATCTCGGTCTTCCCTATTCCTGTGGGCCCCATCATTATGATGTTGCTGGGGTATATCTCGGCCCGAATGGGCCCTTCGACCAGCCTTCTCCTGTACCGGTTCCGGAGCGCGATGGCTACGGTTCTCTTGGCCTCGGCCTGACCGACGACGTGCCTGTCGAGCCAGGTGACGATTCCGGCCGGGGTCAGCTCCGAGGGACCGCTCACAGCTCCTCCACCTGTATCGAGCCGCCGGTGTAGATGCAGATCTCGCAGGCTATCTCTATGCTGGCCCTCGCCACGTTGACCGGGCTCATCCTCGTGTGGGCGTCCAGGGCCCTCGCGGCGGCAAGAGCGTAGGCATGGCCCGAGCCGACGGCGACTATCCCATCCTCCGACTCCACCACCTCGCCGGCCCCACCGATCAGAAGCGCGTGCTCCCTGTCCACGGCGGCGAGGAAGGCGTTCAGCT
>JAFGKQ010000084.1 GCA_016928495.1 Candidatus Fermentibacterales bacterium | reverse complement strand
TCGTTCGCACAGTCCATGCGGAGCGGCATCGGCAGTCTGGTCTCCACGCTCCGGAAGCTGAGGCAGCACACCAACGCCATGCGGTTCCTGCTCTCGTTCCTGGTCTACAACGACGGGGTGCAGACCGTGATCATAATGGCCACCATATTCGCCAGGAGCGTTCTGGGGCTGGGATACGACACGCTGATCGGGGCCCTGCTGCTGACCCAGGCTGTGGGTGTCCCGGGAAGCATCCTCTACGGGCGCGCCGCCAGGAGGTTCGGGGCGAAGAAGTCCATACTGGCCGGGATAGTCGCCTACATCGCGATAGTGACGTATGCATTCCGCATGAAGACGGCTGCGGAGTTCTGGGTGCTCGCCGGTCTCGTGGGGCTTTTCCAGGGAGGCATCCAGGCGATCAGCAGGAGCCTCTACTCGCGCCTCATACCCGAGTCCATGAGCTCCGAGTTCTTCGGTTTCTTCGCCATATCCTCGCGATTCGCCAGCGTCTTCGGGCCGCTTGTTTTCGCCCTGATAGGGGACCTGACGGGGAGCATCCGGCTCTCCATACTGGCGATGTCGGCGCTCTTCGTTGTCGGCCTTCTGCTGCTCCTGCCGGTCAGGGAACCGCCTGAGGAGCCTGCGTTCGAGAGGTCCGCATGATAGCTGCAGCGATCTGCCTGTGCATTCTGCTGATACTCCTGGAGGAGCTCTACCAGTGGGTTCATGCGGAGAGGCTGCAGGGAAGCGCATGGGTGATCGAGCCTGCGGCGGGAGCATCGGCCAGAGACCGCATACTCCGGCACATGCGCTACACCAGGTTCATGCGCTCGGCGGAGCTGCTCCTGCTGGGTTTCGTCTGGACTCTTGCGGGCGCCGCCGTCAGCGGCAGAGTCTTCGACTCGCAGTACGGTCAGCTCGCCAGCCTCCTCCTGCTGCTTCAGCTGCTGCGCCTGCTCGGCAGGAGCGTGATCCGGAGATGGACGATCTGGATCAACATGGAGATCCTGGAGGTCGGCTTCCTCGTCGCCCTGTTGCTGCGCGGTCATCCCTCCGGCGAGATCGTCACTGCTTCGCCGGAGACCGGATGGGCCTGGGCCCCCGGGCTCTCGTCCGTTTTCGCGGCTGCCGGGCTCGCCGTTGCGTCGTGCTTCGCGATCACCTATCTGATGAGGAGAGCGGTCCCGACCCGCTCGCATTTCTTCGAGGAGCTCCCTTCCATGGCGCTCTCTCTCGAGTGGATGGCCAGGATGGCCGCTATCTCCCTTCCCTTCGCGATACTCACGCCCCTGCTCGTGCTCGCAAGACCCGGCGCGGAGCTTCTTGCGGCGCTGCCCTTCGTGCTGGCCGCATTGCTCGACCTGTTCGTCGTGCTCGAAACTCGCCAGGTCAGGAACCCGCACAGGCTGGGACCGGCCTGTGCGGGAGCGGTTCTCGGGTTCCTGCTCCTGGTGATGGCTATCGGCTGGGGACAGCAGCTCTTCGCGCACAGCGCTCTCTGAATGAGGGACGCGCTACTACTCCAGCTTCCACTCAACCAGCCTGCCGCGCTCTCGCCGACGGGGAACGTCCCACTCGCGGCCGGCTGTCTACTGGCAGCGGCCGGCCTCGGCCCCGAGTGCCTGTTGCCCCAGGACGCTGCGGACACACTGGGAGATGCGTCTCTCTTCGAGCACATCCGCGCTCTTCGTCCGTCGGTGCTGGGCCTCACCCTCTACTCCTGGAACATCGAGAGGTCCCTTCACCTCGCAGGAAGGCTCAGGTCCGCCATGGACGGGCTCACGATCATCGCGGGCGGCCCGGAGGTCTTCCCTGACAATCCCCTGTTGGAAGGCTCCCCCGTCGATATGGCCGTGTGCGGGGAGGGAGAGGCTGTCTTCCCGGACATGCTCCGGGACCTCGAAGGTCCCACTGCCAGAAGGGGGGATCCGGGACCCAGGCTCGTGGTAGCTCCGGCGACCGGAGCGGCGCCCGGCAGGTACCCCAACCCCTACCTGACGGGCCATATCACGATCGGCCCGGGTGACGCTGCCTATGTCGAGACGCAGCGGGGCTGCGCCGGAGGCTGCATCTACTGCTCCTACAGGCGCAGCTCGCCGGTGCCGAGGCTTCTCTCCGCGGCAGACGCGGTTTCCATGTTGTCCGGGATCTGCTCGCTGGACCCGGGGGAAATCGTGTTCCTCGATCCCTGCTTCAACGCCAGGCCCGACCTGAGCAGGCTGCTACGGGGGCTTCGCAGGTTCCATCTGCCGTGCTTCGCCGAGCTCCGTGGGGAGGGGGTGGGTGCGGAGCAGGCTGCGGAACTGGCTGCAGCGGGCTTCACGTGCGTCGAGGTCGGCCTCCAGACCATGAGCGCGAAGGCCCTCGAGCGCGCCGGGAGGTCGGCAGACCCGGACGCAGTCATCCGGGGATGCCTGGAGCTGGGAAAGGCGGGCGTACGACCGGTGGTGGACATCATCATCGGGCTGCCGGGGGACACTCCCGACGGCATCCTCGAAACGGCCGGGAGGCTGGTGTCGGAGGGGCTATCGGAGGACGTGCAGGTATTCACTCTGTCAGTTCTTCCGGGCACGGAGCTCAGAGCCTCGGCCTCGACGCTCGGGATCGAGTACGAGCCCCTCCCGCCCTACCACGTCAGCAGTCTGCCGGGCTGGAGCCCCTCGGACCTGGAGGGCGCGAGGGAGGAGCTCGCAGCCATCCTGGGCTACGATCTCGACATGCCCAACAGACCGGTGCTGACGGACGGCTGGCCGGGCGAGCAGAGGATCGACCTGGACGCCGGGGGCGCTGGCCTGGACAGCGCTCCGCCGCCATCAGTCCGGCACGGGTCTCTCCTCGTGTCCGGGTCGGACCTCTGGGCCCACAGGGACGACATCGCGGAGTGCATCAGAAGCAGGAGGGGGCGAGACCCCTACTGCGTGCTGGACGTCGTTCTCAGACCCGGATCGCCGTTCCCCCTCGACCTTCTGGACCGGATCAGAGCGCTCGACGAGCCGCTCGATTACTCCGGCAGGCTCGCCAGGCTGCATGGGCGGGACGGGCTGGTCCGGCCGGCGATCCTGCTCGCCCGGGAGACCCTGAGCGGATTCCCCGAAGACTGGGTGTCTGAGGTCGCCTCATGCTGTCAGGTGGTCGTCGATGTGCCCCTGTGGGACCCGGACGCGGCGTCATTGCTCTCAGAGGGCCTCGGCGTGAGACTCCCGGGATCGGATATGGACCTGAGCGCTCTTGCCAGGGCAGTCCCCGAGTGCCCCGAGCTGCTCTTCTTCAGGTCGGGCACACTGGAGAAGATCTGGGTGGAGGCCGTTCTCGAGGCCTGAGCCTGTCGAGCCTCCGCCACTTGACACCACCTCTCGATTCGGCTTTATTAAGCATGCCTAACAAGGAGGCGGCCCTTGACTCTCATTGGCACCATATCCGAGAGCCTCGAGGACTACCTGGAAGCCATATACCAGCTCCAGGAGGACGGCGGCACCGCAAGGGTCAGCGACATAGCAACAGCCAGGGGAGTGAGCATGGCAAGCGTCTGCCAGGCTCTACAGAGGCTCGACAGAGACGGCTATGTCCACTATACGGCCCACGAGACTCTCCAGCTCACCGACAAGGGGCTCAGGCTCGCGCAGAACGTGCGCTCGAGGCATGAGTTCCTGCACCGGTTCCTCAGCGAGATCCTGGGGGTTGACGAGGATGCCGCGGAACGGGACGCCTGTGCGCTCGAGCACCACCTGAGCACCGAGACGCTTTCCCATCTCGTTGCCTTCACCCAGTTCATGGAGTCCTCCCCGTGCCTCGGGGGAAGCATATCGGAGAGGTTCCGCGAGTGTGAGCCGACCGGCCGCGTGATGCACCATGAGCCCGCCTCTCTGCCCGGGCACCACCGAGGGAGAGCGGGGAGATGGAGAGGGTCCGCCGAGGGCCCGACCCTCGCTTCCCTCCAGCCGGGAGAGAAGGCCCGCGTTGTCCACATACACGCCAGGTGCAGCATCAGGCAGCGACTGGTGGACATGGGCATCCTTCCCGGGGTGGAGGTCGAGATGGTGCGGAAAGCCCCGCTGGGCGATCCCGTCGAGGTGAGGCTCAAGGGCTTCTCGCTCTCTCTCCGCCTGAACGAGGCCCTGGCCATCGAGGTCGAGAGACTCAAGGACTGAGTTGGCCGCCTCGGCTTCATCCAGCGTGAGGGTTGCCCTGGCGGGCAATCCCAACGTCGGCAAGACCTGCATATTCAACGCGCTCACGGGAGCACGCCAGCACGTCGGGAACTACCCCGGCGTCACGGTGGACGTCGCAACTGGCAGCTTCGGCCTCGGAGAGACGCGGTTCGAGGTCTTCGACCTTCCGGGAACCTATAGCCTGACCCCTCACTCCGACGACGAGCGCGAGGCGAGGCGGATGCTGATACGGGACCGACCCGATGTGGTCGTCAACGTGATAGACGCGACCAACCTGGAGCGCAACCTCTACCTGACGGTCCAGCTCCTCGAAATGGGCCTGAACACGATACTGGCCCTGAACATGAGCGACGAGGCGATGGAGCTCGGCACCATGCCGGATTCCGCGCTTCTCTCGCAGGTTCTCGGCGTTCCGGTCGTCGAGACGGTCGGGAGCAGGGGAAAGGGCGCCGACGCGCTCAAGCGGGCAATAGCCGCAGCCGCGGCAGCACCCTCCCCCGCGCAGCGCATCAGCTTCGGCAGGGACGCTGACGAGCAGATAGCGAGGATCGAGGCTCTGCTCGAGACTGCCACGGGTCTTCCGTTTCCCGGGAGATATGCCGCGACGAAACTGCTCGAGGGCGACGAGGAGATAGCGCGGACTCTCGAGCAGGCTGTCTCGCGGGAGGATCTGACGGGACTTCTCGAACAGGCCGAGATGGCCGGTGACTACCTCCATCATCTCCTGGGCGATGCCCCGGAGGTGCTGCTGGCGGAATCCAGACACGGCATAGCCTCGGGCGCGGCGGCCGAAGCCACCAGGAATGGGAGGATGGGGCGCAGGACCGCGGCGCCCTCCCTTACCCAGAAGATAGACAACGTCGTGCTCAACAGGTTCTTCGGCCTGCCCATCTTCGCGTTGGCCATGTACGTGACCTTCTGGCTCACCTTCGGGATCGGCTCGCCGGTGATGGGTCTGCTGGAGAGGGTCTTCGGATGGCTGGGCTCGGCGGCAGCCTCGGTGCTCCCGCACGGGCCCGTCGAGTCTCTGATCGTCGACGGCATCATCGGTGGTGTGGGCGGCGTGCTCGTTTTCGTGCCCAACATAGCCCTGCTCTTCCTTGCCATCTCCTTCATGGAGGACTCGGGCTACATGGCGAGAGCAGCCTTCCTGGTGGACGGCTTCATGCACAGGATCGGCCTTCACGGGCGGAGCTTCATACCCATGCTGATCGGATTCGGCTGCACGGTGCCCGCGGTAATGGCTACCAGGGTCCTCGACAACAGGCGCGACCGCCTGACCACGATGATGGTCCTTCCCCTGATGTCCTGCGGTGCAAGGCTTCCGATCTACCTTCTGGTAATAGGCGCCTTCTTCCCGGCCAACAGGGCCCTGGTGCTCTGGTTCGTCTACGTTCTCGGGGTGCTGCTCGCCGTGGGCCTCGCGAAGCTCCTCAGGGCCACGATCCTCAGGGGCGACAACACGCCGTTCGTCATGGAACTGCCGCCCTACAGGATGCCGACTGCGAGAAGCATAGCGCTTCATGTCTGGCAGAGGGTCAGGCACTACCTTCTCAAGGCGGCAACGGTCATCCTGGCCTTCTCCGTGATCCTCTGGTTCCTGAGCTACTATCCCAGACCACCTGCCAGCGCCCCCGAAGCTCCGGAACACGCCTCCGCCTCCGCCATCTCGGGCTCTGCTCTGGGGGTCTTCGGGAGGACGATAGAGCCCGCCCTGAAACCGCTCGGGTTCGACTGGAGAATCGGTACTGCGCTTGTCGGAGCCCTCGGAGCCAAGGAGATTTTCGTGGCCCAGATGGGCATGCTCTTCTCGCTCGGCGGGGACGAGTCCGGCGAGCTGACCGACAGGCTGCGCGAGAGCTACGATCCTGTCACAGGACTCGGGATCATCCTGTTCGCTCTCGTAATGGCGCCATGCATACCGACCTTCGTCATGGTGCGACGGGAGTCGAGGAGCACCCTGTGGGCCCTGGGCCAGTTCGCCGGTCTCACCGCTCTGGCATGGGTGCTGGTGCTCGCCTTCAACCAGGTTGCGAGGCTGCTCACCTGATGGCTCTTCAGACGATCCTCGTTGCGGCAGCCGTCCTGGCAGCCATCGTGTTCCTGCTCAGGGCCTTCTTCCTGAGATCGAGCAACACGAAGACCTCCTGCAGTGACTGCGGGTCCTGCCCCTTCGCCTCCCGTTGCGGCTCCGGCTCCGGCATCACCGGCAGCACAGGCCAGGGAGGCTTGACACGTGCTTCGGGCAAGGCTGAGAGGCCCTGACATCGTTACCCCTTTCACCGCGTTAGCGTCCCGGAAGCAAGGAAACGGACGACTCCCCTTGCCATAGGGTGTCCGCTCGCCCCATCGCTCAGCAGTCTCCCCGATGGGTCGCCATTCCCGGATGATCTTCCCGGAACCGCATCGGGGACTCGCCGCACCGACCTTGGAATGTCTATTATGCGCTTCGGACTGCGAGAGAGCGCCGCCACCGGAAGGGGAATGAACCTGGTCAGCAGAGCCCCGAGGAAGAAGAGCCGACAAGCCGCAGGTCCGATGGTGGTTCTGCTCCTCTGGAAGCCCGAGGAGAGGCTCGAGTCACACCTCAGAGATCGCATCCGCGAGATCTCCCCCCGGATCCGGCTGCGTCTGCCCCCGAACGGTGAATCCGCACGCGAGGCTCTGCTCCGCCTGGCTCCCGGGGCACAGGTCATGGTCGGCTGGAGGCCCGACCCGGAGCTGCTCGCGGCTGCCGTCAGGCTGAAGCTGTTCATCAACCCCGGTGCGGGTGTTCAGCACCTCCTGCCGATGTTCGACGAACCGCTCCGCGAGCGGGGAGTCGTCCTCGTGAACGGTCATGGCAATGCCGGCTTTACGGCCCAGCACGCTCTCGCGCTGCTGCTGTCCCTGACCAACAGGATCCCGCAGCATCATGGCTGGATGAGCGAGGGCAGGTGGCGCACCGGAGACGCCGAGGCAGCCTCCATTCCCTTGACGGGACGCAGGATAGGGCTCCTCGGATACGGCAGGGTCAACCGTAGGGTCCACCGTCTGCTGACGGGCTTCGACCTGCAGGTCGCCGCGCTCCGAACCGCGTGGCCCGACCGGGCACAGGACGTCGCCGGGGGCGGCCTGCATGACACGGAGCCTCACGACGCCGGGTTCCGGCGCTTCACGCCGGACGGCCTTAACAGCTTCCTGGAATGGAGCGACGCCGTCATCGTCTCGGTTCCCCTGACCAGCGAGACCCGGGGCCTGATAGGCGCTGGAGAGCTGCGGCTACTGGGCGAGGAAGGCCTGCTGGTGAACGTCTCGAGAGGCCCGGTAGTGGATCGAGGAGCCCTGTACGAGGCTCTCCGCATCGGCGCGATCGCCGGAGCTGCCCTCGACGTCTGGTACGACTACGATCCCGCACCAGACGAGTCGGGCCGGAGGTTCCCCTATGCTCCCGATACGCCTTTTCACGAGCTGTCGAACGTAGTACTCTCTCCTCACAGAGGGGCCTCTCCCTTCTCGGACCTCGGCAGATGGGACGATGTGATCGAGAACATCCGCAGGGCCTTCGATGGAAGAGGGAACTACCTCAACGTGGTGGATCTCGACCGTGGATACTAGCTGGAAGAAGGGACGCAGTTGAAAGGCCTCAGAACCACCGCTCTGCTGACGCAACTGCTGGGCTTCGCGGCCGTAGTGCTGGGAATGGACTCCCTCGGCTGGTCCGTGACGGCGATGCGCGACCAGGCCGGCGTGGCCCTGATGGTCATCGGCTTCATGCTGCTCGCGATGGGCGTCGTCATCATGCTCCTCAACGCCCTTCACAAGGCGATAACGGATCTGCGCGACGTCGTGGAGGTCTTCCGCGAGGACCTCATGAGGCTCAAGCGCTAGCGGCGCATTCGTTAGCTCGAGCCTGGCAGCACTACCAGCCTCGAGGTTGCCTCTCCGCCGGGGCAGGCGAGCCTCAGAAGATAGATGCCGGACGGTATCCCGGCTCCCCTGTCGCCGGTCAGGTCGATGAAGACGTCTCCGCGCTCCTTCAGCTCCGTCCTCAGAACGACCCTTCCGGCCAGGTCGTAGAGCTCGAGCACTCCTGAAGCGCCGGGGAACTGCGCCGCAACTCGTATCGTCGAGCCCGAGAACGACGGATTCGGGCAGGGGATGCCCAACGTGATGGGAAGGCCGGGGCCCGCAACGGCGGATTCCGGCTCCTCGACGCCCGTGCTGCCTCCGATGACCCACATGGTGGGATCGTGGTACGCGCACCAGTCCATTATGCAGTACAGCTCCCTGTCGTAGTCCCCGTTCCAGAGAGGGACCCTGCGGTCCTTCGCAGTCGCGAAAGCATCGCCGATCCTGCCGTTACCGAGCTGGAAGGCCTCTTCGGTCAGGTAGACGCACATCCACTCGCTCACGCCCATCTCCGGTAGATAGCCCTCCCAGCCGTAGCTCGAATTGAACATCACGGCAGCGGCCCCGCCCCCTGCGTTGTGCCAGAGAGCCTCGGCGCAGCACTCGCCGGAATGGAAAGCGCCGGGATGGCACCCGATGCTGTGGTGGATCCCTGCCTTGTCACCGTTGTAGAGCCCCTGGGCTATCGAGTTGGTCATCATGCTGCTGGGATAGCCCTGCCAGTAGATGCCGGTCGTGTTGCCGTGCCCGGCATAGTGAACCCAGTTGGTCCCGTCGTTGATGATGTCTATGTGGGTGGTGAAGCCATCGAGTATCGAGGGCGACTCGTAGGCCTTGTTTATGTCCCAGCTCACGGGCAGGTACGCGGCGATGGAGTCGCAGACCTTCGCTCCGGTGTAGCCAGGGAACAGTCCCCCCCCGCAGAGCATGGCCGTAGACTGCCAGTCTCCCGGAGGAGGTGAAGACTCGTACATCATGCTTCGCTCGACGAAGATCGCTGCCTCGCTGGCGCTGTCGAACAGGGCCCGTCCCACCGCGACGTCGCTGTAGAGGTCGAGGTCATCCTCGGGCTCGCCGTAGTTGTGGTCGCCACTGGCGTCCCAGGTGCCGTCGAGATCGCTGAAGTAGAGGTCGGCCGGGGCGTTGTCACTATAGCCCTCGCAGTAGAGGTAGACCTCGCGAACGGGAAGCACGTTCTGGTCGCCTGCGAGCAGAACGTAGCGAAGCCCGTCGCTCTCGAACCTGTCGACAATGTAGTTCCTGAGCTTCTCGGCGTCGTCGTATCCGGGAGTCGAGGAAAGGATATCGGATATGTAGACCAGCTCCGTGACCACTCCGGTGCCGTTCTTGTAGCTGACGAACTCCGAGAAGGAATCGCCGTAGTCACTGGAGGTCACGACCAGAAAGTCCAAGGGGTCCCTCGGATCGCCCGTGGCGGGCGAGTAGGCGGCGAGATCCCAGGGGTTGCACACCCAGCTCTGAAGCTGACTGCCCGCTGCCTCTATCTGCTGGGCCGACATGGTGCTGACCTGACCGCCATCGGTCCAGGTCACGGTCACCTCTATCGAGGTCGCCACGAGGAGCTCGCCGGTCGCCGGATCATAGGAAAAGGGGCAGAGCCTGAACCCTGCCAGTCTGAACCCGCTCTTGCGCCCGTCGTGCATGCAGACTACGGGATCGGCTGGCCAGAAGGCGTCCTGCCCGTAGATGACGGGATCCGGCTCGATGACCTCCGCAAGGCGGTCCGACAGGCTGAGAGGCCTCGGAACAGCCACGGGCTGAATACTGAAGCCATCCCCGAGAGAGGCGCTCTCGAGAGCTGTGGCCGATACCTGGACATCGCCGGCGTCCGGAGGGATGACGAAGGTGCAGGAAAGCGCGGGAAGCGCGGGCTCGCCCGGCGCCGAGAAGCACTCCAGCCCTGGCCAGTCGACACGGTCCCACATCCTGTGGGTGTAGAGCTCGAACCCGTCGCTCAGATCGAACTGGAAGGGAACGGTCATTCTCCCTGCCAGGAGAGGAGCAGACAAGACGGGCAGGAGACCGAACAGCAGCAGCCTGGGCATCATCCACCTCCGGACTCGAGTGGGGCCACCGGACAGAAAGGAGTCATGGCGTCTACTGGGAGAAGCTAGGCAAAGCCGACCCGGAAGTCAGCCCCGGCAAGCGGCATGAGCGGGATTGACGGGGTTAGTAGATCGGCACATATATATGCACGTTGCATATATCTGATACGTGCATGAAGAGAGGCAGTGCTTGCGATGACGGGAAGAGCCTGGGGTCGAGGCTGTCGGCACGGTCCGAGGGGGCATGGTTGGGACCAGCCGCAGGCCAGGAGGGTCAGCGGCTTTCTCGAGCCTGTTCTGCTCCTTCTTCTGGGGAAGGGCGAGACCCATGGCTACCAGTTGGCGGAAGGCATCGGCGAGTTCGGCCTTCAGGAGCTCTCGTCCTTCGACATGAGCACGATCTACAGGGTTCTCCGTTCCATGGAGGACCAGGGGCTCGTCCGGTCCAGGTGGGATACGGAGACGCCGGGGCCGGCGAGAAGGCTCTACACGATCACCGAGAGCGGATCGGCCGCCCTGGATGCCTGGGCAGCCGATCTGAGGACCACAAGGAACCTGCTCGACTCCTTTCTCGAGCGTCTTGACGGCGAGGGAGCGGGAAGCTCGGGCAGTCACGGAAAGGGGTAGGAAAGATGCCAGGTGGAGACAGAACCGGACCTGCTGGAATGGGACCGATGACGGGGCGAGCCATGGGGTACTGCGCGGGATACCCGGCACCCGGGTACGCCAGCGGCCCTCGCTGGGGAGGCTTCAACGGTGGTGCCCGCTTCGGCGGCATGCGTGGCGGACGGGGCTGGAGGAACCAGTACTACGCCAGTGGCGGAGTCCCCGGCTGGATCCGCTTCGGGTATGCCCCGGCAGCCGTCGAGCCCCAGGGCGAGCTCGGCATGCTTCGCTCCAGGGCCGAGTGGCTCAGCGAGCAGCTCGATCTCATTTCCGCGAGGATCGGCGAGATCGAGAAGACCGCGACGGACGCGTCCAAGAAGAAGGGCGCGAGCTGAGATGCTGGTGGCTCTCGCCTCCACGGGCGAAGGGGCCGGCGCCAGGGTGAGCCAGGTGTTCGCCAGGTGCCCCTTCTACGTCTTCCATGACACGGGCACGGGCGAGTACGAGTCCATGCCCAACCCGGCGCTCGAGCAGCCCGGAGGCGCCGGAGTGAGGGCGGCAGAGCTGATCTGCAACCGGGGTGCGGAAGCGGTCATCGCGGGCAACTTCGGGCCTAAGGCGTTCTCCGTCCTCCTCGGTGCGGGAGCCCGGTGCTTCCGCTCCGGGGAGCTCACACTCGCCGAGGCTGTCGAGGCCCTCTCTGGCGGCAAGCTGGAAGAGCTCTCATCGGCGAGCACCGATGCCCATTACGGCACGACTGGCGCGTCCTGAGGACGGTCCCGTCCCGGGCTGAAAGGAGCGCGATGCTGGTTGCGGTACCCTCGGAGAGCGACGAAGGGCTGGAAAGCCCCGTTGCCGAGCACTTCGGCAGATGCCCCTTCTTCACGATGGTGGAGATAGAGAACGGTGAGATCGGAGCCGTCAGCTCACTGTCGAATCCCTTCTACGCGAGCCATTCACCGGGGGAGGTTCCCATGCTCCTCGAACGGAGCGGAGCAAGGGTGATCCTTGCCGGCGGCATGGGTAGAAGAGCCATGGCGCTGTTCTCCGAGTTCGGGATCGAGAGCAGCACGGGAGCTTCCGGCACGGTCGGCCAGACGGTTCGGGCCTTCCTCCAGGGCAACCTCCGGGGCGGAAGCCCCTGCCCGGGCGGGTCCGGTCACGCCCACGACCACTGAGCCGCTCCCGTGTCATCGACGAACGGCAAGAAGAGAAAGGAAAGCAACAGGAATGGGTAGATCAGGAGGAAGAGGCGGAGGAGCGGGACAGGGGCGCGGAGGGGGAGGCGGCAGGATGGGAGGCCCGATGGCTGCAGGCCCGGGGGGCGAGTGCGTATGCCCCTCCTGCGGGCACAGGGTACCCCATCAGATCGGCACCCCATGCTACAACGTCTCCTGCCCCAAGTGCGGCAAGCCGATGAGGCGTGGCTAACGGGGCCGAGCAGCGCGAGATGAGCTCCAGGCCCCTGCTGGTGAGCGTCGGAAGCGGCAAGGGCGGGACTGGGAAGACAACGGTCGCCACGAGTCTCGCCCTTGCTCTTTCGTCGTCCCTGGCGCCCGACGAGAGGCCTCTGTATCTGGATTGCGACGTCGAGGAGCCTGACTCGGCGTTGTTCCTCAAGCCGGAGATCGCAACCGAGCGTGAGGTCGGCGTCCTGGTCCCCATCGTCGACGAGGGCTCCTGCACGAAGTGCGGAACCTGCTCGGAGAGATGCGCATGGAACGCGATCGCCGTGACCGGAGCAGGGGTGATGGTCTTCCCGGAGCTGTGCCACGGGTGCGGCAGCTGTGTCACGGGGTGCCCGAGCGCAGCCATCTCCGAAGAGCTGTTTCCCCTCGGGATCCTCGAGCTCGGGACTGCCGGGGGCATGGGCTACGGCGCCGGCCGGATGAACGTGGGCTCGCCGATGCCGGTACCCGTCATCAGGGAGCTCAAGTGCTCGATGCTCGGCAGCGTTCCCGGTCCCGGAAGGACGATAGCCGTTCTGGACTCACCTCCGGGCTCGGCATGCCCCTTCGTGGAAACGGTCCGGGGCTCGGATCTGCTTCTCCTCGTGACCGAGCCTACGCCCTTCGGCCTGCACGACCTCCGGATCGCCGTGGAGGTAGCCAGAGACCAGATGGGCCTTCGGACGCTTGTCGTCGTCAACCGGGACAGCCCGGGCTACGAGGAGCTGGACCGGTACTGCCGGCAGCAGGGACTGCCTATCGCGCTCAGGATTCCCTTCTCGCGGGAGATCGCCGAGTGCACGCTGTCGGGTTGTCCCATCTACAACTGCATCCCGCTCTGCCGGGAGCTCCTGGACGAGCTTCGGGACAGGGTTCTCGAGGAGCTCTGCGCGCGATGAGGCAACTCGTAG
>JAFGKQ010000083.1 GCA_016928495.1 Candidatus Fermentibacterales bacterium | reverse complement strand
TGAGAGGCTCACCAGCTGGCTGAACGGCCTCCACTGCCCCTGTCCGGCAGGTCCGGACCAGATAGCGACTCCGTCGGAGAGGGACCTCTGGCTACTCATGAGCGGCGAGGGCCCGGAGGACGAAGACGCCCTGCCGGACCCGGAGGAGCTCCAGCGAAGAGCCGCCATCGCGCTTCGGGACACCATCAGGCTGATCGCCTCGGGTCACTCCACCGTCGCCCTGGCGCTCGACGATCTCCAATGGGCGGACAGGTCGTCTCTCGAGGTCCTGGACTTCATGCTGGACAACTGCGATACCCAGTTTCCGCTGATCCTCTTCCTGCTGCACCGGCCAGAGGGCCTGTTCGAATGGCGTGCCGGCATGCACGGCTCCTATTCCGACAGAGTGGATATCCGACTCGAGAGGGTTTCCGACGGAGGCTGCAGCGACCTGATCCGGCACATGCTCGGCGGTTCCGGAGCAGTCGGACGGGACCCGGAGAAGTTCCTGCTCCAGGCCTCCAGGGGCAACCCCTACTTCCTTGAGGAGCTGCTTATCGATCTGGTCGAGTCCGGACGGATGGCTCGCTCGATCGAAGGCGGCGGGTGGATCCTCACCTGTCCCACCGAGTCTCTGAGAGTGCCGGGCTCGATCGAGGGGCTGATACGATCGAGGATGGACAGGATGCCCTCGGAGCTGAGAAGGGCCGCGCAGTGCGCGAGCGTGCTGGAGCCGGAGTTCGGTGGGAAGATGTTCGAGAGAGTCTGGCGCGCTCTCGGATTCGAGAGCCTGGCGACCGAGCAGCTGGAGAGGCTCGCCGAGCTGGAGCTGCTCGAGATAACGGAGTCCCCTGGCCAGGAGCCATCGTACGCCTTCCGCCACTCTCTGACCAGGAGATCGGTCTACGAGACCATGCTGCACTACAACAGGTCGTTGCTTCACGGGCATGCCGCGCGAGCGTGCGTGGAGCTGGCCGGGCAGAGCGGCGAGCGTCTCTCGGCCGTGATCGCTACTCACTTCGATCTCGCGGGGGATACCGCAAAGGCCGTCGAGTGGGGGATGCGGGCACTGGAGGATTGCGAGAGGAGCTACGAGATACGGCAGGGCCTCGACTGGGTGGACAGGCTCGAGGAATGGCTGCTGGGCGGCGGTGTGGAGGCCGACCCGGATATCCCGGACAGGGCCGGCCGTCTTCTCGACGTGCTGAGCACCAAGCAGTACCTGCAGAGCTTCGGGACCTCGAACGACCTCAGGCTCGCGACCTGCGAGCGCATGGTGGATCTGGCGTCCTCGCACCCCGATGGCTACCTGCTCGCCGGCTCCCTGCTCTGGAGGGGGTCATGCCACGATGTTGCGGGATCTACAGAGAAGGCCGAGAGAGACTTCCTCCGGGCCATCGAGATCGCCAGAGAGAGGGACGAGCGCGACCACGAGGCGTCCGCCCTCGGCAGGCTCTTCAGCATTCGACGGTCTCAGGGGCGGCTCGCCGAAGCCGAGAGGATGATGCTCGACGCCCTGGAGATCTCCAGAAGTCTCGGAGACCTCAGGCTCGAGTCCGTTCTGATCGGGAGGCACCTCTCCATGCTCTTCGACATGGGCAGGATAGAGGAGGCCGAGGATGCCCTGCGGCGGTCGATGGAGATCGCGGAACGGCTGGACGACAGAAGAGCGCTGGGCTACGCCGTGGGAAGGCTGGGCGTTGTGCTGATCGGGCAGGGAAGGCTCGACGAGGCCATGGAGAAGCTCCTCGAGTCCCTCCGGCTGGGAAGGGAGACGGGCGATAGGGCGGGGGAGGGCGTGGACCTGGCGAACATAGGCGCCGTCTACGTGGAGAAGGGAATGCTGGACGAGGCGATTCCCTACTTCGAGGAGTCTCTCGAGATCGATCGGGAGGTCGGCAACAGGAGAAGCGAGGGCGTGCAGTACGGCAATCTCGCTCTGCTCCGGATGGAGAAGGGCGAACGCGACAGGGCAATGGAGCTCTTCGAGAAGGCGCTGGCCATCCACAGGGAGACCGGCAACAGGAAGAGCGAGGGAATGGTGCTCTGCAACCTCGGGGACCACTACGCCTCCGGGGGAGAGCACGAGAAGGCCCTGGAGTGCCTCGACAGGTCCCTGAGGCTTGCCCGGGAGGTCGGTGACAGGCGCAGCGAGGGGACTGCCATGGGCAGCCTGGCAGAGTGCCTGAGAAGGCAGGAGAGGATCGAGGAAGCCGCTCGGGCCTACGAGAGCGCCATCTCCATCCACCGGGAGGTCGGCAGCGCCCGAGCCGAGGCCGTGGATCTGGCCAATCTGGGGGCGATGTGGCTGGATGCCGGAATGCCGACCGAGGCGGCTCAGTGCCTCGACCGCGCACGAGAGGCTCTTGCCCCGACCGGGCTGCCACCCGGAGGCGTCGGCAAGATCAGGGACCTCGAGGCGCGGCTCGAGCCGGTGGATCCGGACTTCGAGAGGCCCACCGGGGGAAGCTCCATCCCCTGAGAGCTGTCAGCGGCCCGGCTCGCCCATTGCCCGGGGAACCCTGCGGCTCTATCAGTACTCCTGTCTCCAGGGACCGGGGGATCCGGGCATACATGAGCGCGAGCGGAGCGAAGCAGAGCAAGGAGCGCCCCGAATGAGAACCAGACCCCACCTGCTGCTGTGCCTTTCGGTTGTCCTCTGTCCTGCCATGAGCGCCGGCGCCCACGCGCTGGAAGACCTCCCCGATGTCTTCGACCTCAGAGACGTCGGTGGCGAGTGCTTCGTGACCTCGATAAAGAACCAGCAGGGAGGCACTTGCTGGACCCATGGAGCCATGGCCGCAATAGAGGGAAACCTCATGATGACGGGGTTGTGGGAGGAGAACCTGGAAGAGGGAGAGCCCGACCTGGCCGAATACCACCTGGACTGGTGGAACGGGTTCAACGAGTTCTTCAACGGCGACCTGGACCCTCCATCCGGAGGAGGTCTCACCGTACACATGGGCGGCGACTACATGGTTACCTCCGCCTATCTCTCCAGGGGCGACGGAGCGGTCCGGGACATCGACGGTCAGTCCTATGACGTCCCGCCTGACTACACCGACGACGGGTTTCACTACTACTTCCCGCGCCAGATCGAATGGCTCACGGCCGGACAGGATCTCGAGAACATCGAGGCCATGAAGCTCAGACTAATGGAAGAGGGCGTGATCGGTACCTGCATGTGCTTCTCCTCCGAGTTCATCAGCCCCGAGTTCGTGCACTACCAGCCGCCCGAGAGCCCCTACGACCCGAATCACGCCGTGGCCATCATCGGGTGGGACGACAGCCTGGCCACGCATGCACCGCTGCCGGGGGCATGGCTGTGCAAGAACAGCTGGGGGGAGGGCTGGGGGCTGGATGGCTTCTTCTGGATCTCCTACTACGACAAGTGGTGCGGCCAGCATCCGCAGATGGGCGCTGTCTCCTTCCGTGAGGTCGAGCCGATGAGGTACGACCACGTCTACTACCACGACTACCACGGCTGGCGGGACACACTCGAGAGCGTCTCCACGGCGATGAACGCCTTCGAGGCTGCCGCGGACCACATGATAGAGGCCGTTGGCATCGTCACCTGCAGGGACGACGTGGCCTACTGCGTCGGCCTCTACGGCTCTTTCAGCGGGAGCGTGCTCTCCGACCCTCTCTGCGAGACGAGCGGAACGTTCGAGTGCTCGGGGATGCACACGGTCGATCTCCCGGAGCCGGTCTTCGTGGCAGAGGGCGACAGCATCTGGGTCTGTGTCGAGCTCGGCGGGGGCGGGATGGCCTACGACAGGACCTCCGATGTCCCCGTGCTGCTCGGTGCTCAGTACAGGACGATAGTCGAGTCGACCGCCTCTCCCGGCGAGAGCTACTACTACTCCGACGGGCAATGGCACGACCTCTACTACTGGTCCGGCAACCCCTATCCCGGAACCGGCAGCTTCTGCATCAAGGCCATGGCCGTGGACTACGGCCTGTGGGCGGACCCCGAAGGCCCTCTGGAGAGCCGGGGACCGGCCGGAGGGCCTTTCGAGCCATCCGGCTGGACCCTCACTCTGGAGAACAGGGGCTACGCCGACATCACCTACAGCGTCTCCGTATCCCCTGCCGTGGTGTGGCTCTCGCTCGGTGGGCAGGTCGCCGGGACCCTGCCTCCCTACGGCAGCGTCACCCTCGCGGCGGAGGTGAACCCGAACGCCGACTCGCTCGGGGATGGTGCCTACGTGACAGATCTGGTCATCCTGAACACCAGCGAGCACATCGGCGACATCATGCTCCCGGTGCTCCTGCTGGCGGGCGAGTCGAGCGTTTTCTACCAGGCCGACATGTCGGAGGACCCTGGCTGGGAGTACGAGGGCAACTGGGCATGGGGAGAGCCTCTCGGACTCGGTGGCGAGCACGGTCATCCCGATCCTGCCGAGGGCTTCAGCGGAGAGCCCGTCATGGGCTACGATCTGGCGGGCGACTACGAGAACAACATGCCTCCACTCTGCGCGACTACCGGCGCGCTGGACTGCAGAGGGCGTCATGACGTCAGGCTGGAGTTCCGACGCTGGCTCGGGGTTCAGGAGAGCGGGTTCGACGAGGCCTCCATCGAGATCAGCACCAATCGCAAGAACTGGGAGACGGTGTGGCACAACGGCGGCTACCCGGCCACAACGGACTCCTGCTGGCTCCTGGTCAGCTACGACATCTCCGAGCTGGCCGACGATCAGCCGGAAGTCTACCTGAGATGGGTCATGGGGCCCAGCAACGACGGCTGGGTCTACTGCGGGTGGAACGTAGACGATGTTGTGCTCTACGGGCTCGAGGAGAAAGGCACCGGCGGCGTGCTGACGTCCTCGACCGAGCTGGACCCGCCGTGGCCCAACCCCGTTCGGTCGGGGGCAACGCTCAGGTACAGGATCCCGTCGTCAGGAGTGGTCACTCTGCGCGTCTACGACATCTCGGGAAGGCTGGTCGCACGCCTGGAGGAGGGCTTCCGGCTCCAGGGGGAGCACCAGACCTCCTGGGATGCTACCGGGGTCAGCGGTGAGAGGCTGCCATCGGGCATCTACTTCGTCCGGGCGGATGGCTGCGGATCGTCGGACGTCGAGAAGGCGATCATCCTGAGATAGGTCCGGCTCGTCGGCTGCAGACGTGGAGAAGGCGGGCTCGCGGGAGCCCGCCTTCGATCGTTCCGGAGAGCACGAGCCTAGAAGCTTGCCTTGATCCTCCCCCAGGTAGCCGGGGTGAGAGAGGTGGCATAGGGGTCTACCTGGTAGATCACGTCGTTCTGCTCGTCGCTCACCCACAGGTATCCGTCCGGGTCTATCGTCAGGCCGTAGGCGTAGGGGACCACCGTCGTGTCCAGGATGAACTGGCAGATCCCCGACTTGTAGGCGCGTATGGGATACGAGGTGGAGTTGCAGGCCACCCAGACCCAGCCGGTGGAACCATCCATCGCGATGTCCCTGGTTCCGGCCAGGCCGCCGTAGGTCGTGTAGGCGTATCTGCCCGTGATGGAGGGAGCGGTGTAGCGGTAGCAGCACTTCTGAGAGACAGAGCTAACGTAAATATAAGAACCGTAAACGCTTAGTCCCGTCACCGACGTGACTGGATTGCCTCAACCCCCGCACATGCTGACCATGCCCTGATAGGCACCGCCAGGCGTGTACTTGTAGATGTACGCGGTCGTGCCGTTGTTCCAGGCAGCCACGTAGACCAGGTTCTGCCCGTAGGCAAGACCGTTGGGGACGTAGGTGGATGAGTGTGCGAAGTAGAAGGAGGAGAGAACGCTTCCGTCATCGGGATCGACCTCGTAGACGTAGTCGGTTGTCTCGTCCACGGCCCAGAGCATGTCGGAGTCCGACCAGGCAAGGCCGCTGACGTTGGTGTCAGGGGCGTCGATGGTCTTGATGACCGCCTGTGCCATCGCAAGCGCTGGCACGAGGAGCGTACAGACAAGCAATGCTCTCACAAGGCACTCCTTTCCCACACTGAGACCTTCCTCAGGCCAACCATGATCACGACCCACATGGTAGGTTGTTCCGAGGACATTCTATTCCGCAGCCACGCCGGCTTGTCAAGGTCATGCGCCGGGTCCCGCGCGGCCCCTGTTTGGCAAATGCGGCATTCGCTATTAATCTCTGGCCTGCAGAAGCGGGCCTGGTCCCGGATTCAGACCGGCCGTCTATCCCGGCACAACCGCCCCTGGAAGAAGAGGTGCCCTGTGAGACTGCTTACTCCTTTCGCCTGCCTGCTGCTGCTGCTCGTCGGCTGCGGAGGCTCCTACGTGGTCTTCGAGCACCATGATGCCGTGGATGGATGCTGGAAGGTCACGATGGACAACAACGTTCTTCCATCTCCGCCCTCGACATACGTCATTCAGAGGGTAGAGTTCAACGCCCAGAGGAGCCTGTCGAACCTGGGCGATGTCTCGTTCCAGTTTATCGTCGAGTACTTCGGCACGTCCTGGATGAACATCCGGTCCGGGATGTCGCTGTTCGTCTTCGCCGACGGCAGCCAGTACCAGCTCTCCACCAGGGACCTGCCTCAGAGAGAGGACGTTTCGTCCGGACGGGTCTCCGAGATGGTTGTCTACGACGTCACTGCAGAGCAGATGGCTGCGATCTGCAGGGCGGGCGGGGTGCGGATACGGGTGATGGGCACCGGCTCCTACATCGAGACCGAGTTGAGCGACAAGAACCTGGAGCGTCTCCTGGACTTCTGTGACCAGTACGTGTCCACTCTGCCCTACGGAGCTTCTGCCGGGGGGTCCTGAGCATGCTGCTCGAAGTGAAGAGGCAGATACAGGAGATCGTCGACAGGGAGACCCGGGCATGGGAGACCAAGGACGTCGATCTCCTTCTGACCGTCATGCATCCCGACATGGTCTGGCCCTGGCCCAGGACCCCTGACTCCCAGGATCCCATGGATTGGGAGCTGGTGATGGGCAGGTTCGACAGGGCCCGATGGCGCAGGGCGCTCCAGCACATCTTCGATTCCCTCTCCATGGTCAGCAACAGGAGGATCACCCGGAAGATCGTCGTCTCCAGCGAGGGCGACGGGGCCTTTGCGGTCGTCGATGTAGACACTCTGTGGAAGAAGCACGACGGATCCGACCTGCACTGGAAGGGCCGGGCCTGCAAGGTCTACACCAGGGTCGGGGAGGAGTGGAAGATGATCTTCCAGACCGGTCTCCTCACCTATGATGTCCGATAGGGCCGAGAGAGGCGCTAGCGCAGCCTGACGAACCGGAGCGAACCGGCTCCCTGCAACCCCGCAGCTTCGAGCCTGACCATGTAGAGCCCGACAGGAAGCTCCACGATACCGAATCGCAGGCCGGACTCACCCCCGGGAAGCTGGAAGGGTGCGGGATGAAGGACCAGCCTGCCCGCCACGTCGAAGATCGACAACTCCACCTGACAGGCGACGGGAACACCCAGCCGCAGCTCCAGGGCTTCGCTGACAGGGTTTCCTGCCAGTTCGATCAGAATCGCCGGCCCATCCGGATCAGGCCCCTCATCGGCCCCTGGAATCCCGGTCCAGACTCCGGCTCCTCCTCCGCCGTAGATGCCCATGTCGTTTCGAAGAGCCCCGAGGGCTGGCCAGTGAGCGTAGCCAGGGTTCCATGGATCCTCCGGGTCATTGTGGTCCGGGGAGGGGTTTCCCGAGTCTATGCATGGCGATCCCGGCCCTAGATGATAGTCGCTCAGCGAGCCAGACTCGAAAAGCGGGTCCTCGTCGATCATGCCCTCGAGCCAGCTCAGGCTCGAGCCCGAAGCGACGTATACGCCCGAGCTTCCGCCCTGGACATCGCTGTACGCGATGGAGACCGATGCGGAGAAGTCGAGCGACGCCTGAGGACCGATCGGGGCGTCGTTTCCCCACAGGATCGAGTTCTGGAGGACCTCGGAGACGGCGGCGCCGGCAAAGCCGATCCCACCTCCCTTGGTCGCGCTGTGGTTGAAGGCGATGACGTTGTTGAGCGGCACGGTCAGATCGCAGCCCACGGAGACGCAGATCCCTCCGCCGGTCGACGAGGAGCTGTTCGAGCTGATCAGGCTATTGGCGATGGTAAGCACTGAGGCCTCGCTGGCGTATATGCCTCCCCCTATTCCCGGAGAGGAGGCGGTGTTGCCGGAGACGCTGCAGTTGAGCAGTCGGGGACTGGCGGCCCAGGCGCAGACTCCTCCTCCCCACTTGGCTTCGTTTCCTTCTACGGCGCACTGCTCCAGAACGATACTCGAGCCGTTCTGAGCGTAGAGCCCGCCGCCGTAGTCCGCCGTGTTGCCGGTGATCACACAGGATCTGATTACCGGAGAGGCGGCGGAGCAGTAGACGCCTCCACCATACTGGTAGGAGCCGCCGGAGAGCGTGAACCCTTCCAGAAGAGATGAAGATGTCTCGCCGTTGGCGAAGGTGGCCACGGGGGTGCTTCCGGGGCTCTGGATCGAGGTCTCCGCGGCTCCGGCCTCGGAGAGCACGGTAATGGCCTTCGAGAGGAAGTTGATGCTCTCGACGTAGGTGCCGGGGGCAACCAGAACGGTGTCCCCGTAGTAGGCGTTCAGTATGGCCGCCTGGATCGTGGGATAGTCCCCGGGCACGTGAAGGACGCCTGCCAGGGCATCCGTGAACAGCCAGCAGAGGGCCAGAAGCGGCAGGACCCGGTGCCGTCCGAGCATGCCCACCTCCTTTCCTCGGCCAGGGCTACTCCTCTGTGCCGGGCCTTGTGCCCGTGCGCCTCCACTCGATGAACTGGCGCAGGATCCTGTCGTGGTCGAACGCCATGTCTTCGAACGGCAGCCCGTCGAGCGGGAAGGCCGTTGCCCGCCTTGCGTCGTCCCGCCCT
>JAFGKQ010000082.1 GCA_016928495.1 Candidatus Fermentibacterales bacterium | reverse complement strand
GTGGGCCATGATGCAGGGAGGTGTGGTGACTCCGAGGTCTGCCGAGTAGCTGCAGGGGAGAAGGGTCGCCATCCTGTGGCGCTTGAGCTGGGCGAAGGCCGAGGAGGAGAGCCTGAGCTCGAAACGGAACACCGCCAGCTCCCAGCACCTGGGTAGCGTGTCGTGGAGCCTGAGGCCCTCGAGGGCCTCCCCGAAGACGCCTGCCCTGGCTTCGTCGCCGGCCTCCTCCCACTGGTTCCTGCAATAGCTCTGCGACCTGCCGGTCCTGCGCGAGAGCAGATAGGAGCCGATCTCGGAGTCGTCGCTTCCGGAGTAGAGCGCGACATCGCCGTGATCTGCCCCGCAGGGGGTCCTCTCCAGGGCGAAGCGGTCGACGGCTGTCGGCTCCGTGAAGAGGAACAGCGAGGGAGCTATCGAGGAGCACTGCTCGAACATCCTGCGGGCCAGCTCCCTCACCTCGGCGAGCGGGTGCGCGCTCAACCGCCTGACGGCGTGCTCGACCTCCCTGGCGTTCATCGTCACGCCCATCTGACAGGTGGCCGCCAGAGGAAGGCAGTACCTGGCGTCCTCCCTCGCCCTCGCCTCGTCCCTGCCGCTCTCCAGAAGCAGCTCGTAGATCTTCTCGTAGCTGCCGAAGAGGCATTCCAGGTAGCCGCGGAAGGCGGTTGCCTCGGAATCCGGTAGCTCCTCTGGCACGATCCAGTCCCTGTGCAGCAGCACGTAGCGCTGCGACTTCTCGGTGAAGGAGGCCAGCCTGAAGCTCTGCAGCGCCTCCGTAGCCAGCCTCGATACTCCCAGCACGTCCAGGTTGAAGACCGCGTGCTCCGCGACCGAGCCGTGCCCGTACTCGAAGACTATGGTCCTGTTGGACCTGCGGGCCTTCTCCACCTCCTCCCTGGCGGATTTCCTCAGCTCCGTCACCGGCCTCGGATCCCTGCTTATCCTGGCATAGGCGGCGGACAGGGTCTCGGGAGTCGCGGCCTCCCTCTCCAGGCCGGGGATCGAGCTGTCCACGTTGTAGCCTGCCAGTATCACGTCCATGCTACCCGTCCCCTTCGAGGCCGATCATGGAGCAGAGCTCCCGCGCCAGCGGGTGATCCAGCGGCAGCCTCTTCCGCAGCAGGAGATCGAGGGTCTCCAGCCTGCCTGTTCCTGCCGGGGCCCCGATTGCTCTTGCGGAGATGCCCAGCAGTCTCGTGAGGTCCCTCACGTAGCGGAGCAGCTCGAATCCGTCCGGAAGGCCAGGACATGCCTCGGCGAGCTCGGAGAGCGCCGCGCTGGCCTCGGCGATCTTCTCGAGAGTCTCGCCGTCGCTCGAATGATGCGACCCGGCAGACGGGTGGGCGAGAAGGCGCCCGGATATCTCCCGGATCAGGGCCGAGGCCGGCTCGGAGGCTGACCAGGGGTCATGGTGGAAGGAGGACAGCCACCGCCAGCCTTCGAGCCCCGGACGCACCTCCGGCGCGGGGCCCGCCTGCCACAGCGCCGCCGCCTGGATGGCGGAGGGGTTGAGGAGGTACCCTGAACAGCCGCTCTCCGGGAGTCGGCGCCACGCGGATGCCAGGTGCAGTCTCCGCAGGCAGTAGTCGTCCGCCAGGTAGTTGTCCCAGACGAGCGGCGGCCTTCCGAGAGCGTCAAGGGCCCTTTCGAGCGTCTCCCGGGACATGCTCCGCGAGATCACGTCGTCGCCCGTCCAGAAGATCTCGAGCTCGTCAGGGAGCGCTTCCGAGAGATTCTCGAGATACTCCGCCGCTCCTGGCGAGGCCTCGAGCTGCGAGAGGCAGTAGACGGTGGGGCAGACCAGGACAGCCGGCGAAGGCAGGGCGGAGAGCAGCCCCTGCACGAAGCGCGCCTGGTCGCGAGCCAGCCTGCCGTCTATGCTGGCGACCTCGATGTCGTCGAACAGGACCGCTATGCCTGCCGCGCCCTGATCCATGGCCATGAGGGCCTTCACGGCAGCGGGGCCGGGGTCGCGGACCCCTTCGCCCACCCCGATCGGGCTCATGCCGAAGAAGAAGCTGACGCCGCTCCCTGCGGCCGCCCGTATGGACGAAGCGATCCCCGACCAGGCGGCCGGAGGATAGGGCTCGACCCACCGGGACCTGTGCCACGGATCGTCCTTGGGGGCGTAGACGTAGGTGGGCTGCTCCCTTCCCGACAGCTCCCGCAGCAGGAGCTCCCGGACCTCGGGGCAGTAGGGCTTTCCGTAGAATCCCTCTACAAGGCCCGTTCTCATCAGGAGGCACTCTCCGGTCCAGTTCAGTGACCCGTCGGACAGGCTCGATAATACGCTATCGTTGACTGTCCAGAAAGCGTTTCATAGCATTCCAACCTATCCGTCAGAAGACCCGATCACAGGCTGGGGGGCGATATGCCGGGAGCCGTAGTCGAGTGCGTTCCAAACATATCGGAGGGAAGACGAAGAGACGTCATCGACGCCGTGGTGCAGGCCGCGGATTCCGTGCAGGGGATGAGAGTGCTGGATGTGGACCCCGGCGCGGCGACCAACCGGACGGTGATAACGATGGCGGGAGAGCCGGATGCCGTGCTCGAGGCGGCCTTCAGGCTGATCGACAGGGCGGCCGGGCTCATAGACATGAGAACGCATTCCGGCGAGCATCCCCGCCACGGCGCGACCGATGTGTGCCCCTTCGTGCCAGTTTCCGGAGTGACGATGGAGGACTGCGTCGAGCTCGCCAGGAGACTCGGCTCGAGAGTCGGCAATGAGCTGGGGATCCCCGTGTACCTCTACGAGTTCGCCGCTTCGATCCCCGAGAGGAGCAAGCTCCCCGACATACGCGAGGGGGAGTACGAGGCGCTGCCCGGCAAGCTGGGCAAGCCGGAGTGGAAGCCGGATTTCGGGCCCGACGAGTGGAGCGAGCGGACGGCAAGGACCGGGGTCTGCACCATCGGGGCCCGGAACTTCCTCATCGCCTACAACGTCAACATCAACTCCCGCGATGCCGGGGTCGCGAGAGAGATAGCCCTGACCATTCGCGACACCGGCCGGAATGCCCGGAGCCCCGACTGGACCTTCTTGAGGGACGGGAACGGGAAGAAGGTCAAGCAGCCCGGGCTCCTGCAGTGCTGCAAGGCAACAGGATGGTACATAGACGAGTACCGGACGGCCCAGGTGACGATGAACCTGACCGACATCTCCGTCACGCCTCTCCACATCGGCTACGAGACGACCAGGAAGGTTGCCGAGGGCCTGGGCGTCACGGTCACGGGGTCCGAGGTGGTGGGCCTGGTTCCCCTGTGCGCGATGCTCGATGCGGGGAGGTACTACCTCGAGAGGCAGAATGAGGGGCTGCGGGCCATCGGGCGGCAGGCCAGAACGACGGGAGTGCCGGAGAAGGAGCTGGTGGAGATCGCCGTCAGGTCGATGGGGCTGTCCGACGTGGCGCCCTTCAGGCCCGAAGAGAAGATCATCGAGTACATGCTCCGTGAGGGGGGGGCGAGCCTCGCGGGGATGAGCTGCGCGGACTTCGTCGACGAGCTGTCCATGGACTCGCCGGCGCCCGGGGGCGGCTCCGTCGCCGCGCTCGTGGGCTCCCTCGCCGCTGCGCTCGCTTCCATGGTTGCGAACCTCACCGCCAGGAGCAGGAAGTGCCGGGAGAGCTGGGACGACATGATGGAGCTGGCGCCCAGAGCGCAGACAATCAAGGACTTCATGCTCTCGGCAGTTGACGGGGACACCAGGGCGTTCAACAGGATGATGGAAGCGTCGAGATCCGGCGAGGGCGTCCAGGAGGCCATACTGGGCGCGGCACTCGTGCCGATGAGCGTGCTCGAGCACTGCCTTGAGATCGCCGGGATGGCCGCGAAGCTCGAGAGAGAGGGTCTGCCGGCCTCGCTGTCGGACTCCGGAGTCGCCGCACTTGCCGCGGCCTCGGCTGCCGAGTCCGCCTACTACAACGTGCTCATCAACCTCGATCAGCTGGAGGATCAGGAACAGGCAGAGACGCTTCGTCAGAAGGCCGGCGCCCTGCTGGAGGAGATCGGCAGCACCGCCGGGCGGACGGCGGCACTGGTCCGTGAGAGGCTCCTCCTGCACGCCGAGGACGCGGGAGACGATTCCGGTGACGCAGATTAGGCGCACGCTCTTCGAGCCCGCCGCTCTGCCGGCCGACGTGAGGGACGGCCTCCGGAGCCTCTGCGCGCAGGCGAGGGGAGACATACTGACGATGACGACGCTTGCCGGGTGCGGGCATCCGGGAGGCTCGATGTCCTCGCTAGAGATACTGTCTCTGCTGTACTCGCAGGCTCGCCTGGATCCCTCCCGTCCGACGGCATCCGGGCGCGACAGAGTGATCGTCAGCAACGGCCACATCTCTCCCGGGGTCTACTCCGTTCTGGGCCGCCTCGGTTTCCTGGACCTGGAGGAGGCCCTCGTGAGCTTCCGGCTTGCCGGCAGCGAGTTCGAGGGGCATGTGGAGAGAAGCGTCCCGGGCCTGGAGATCACTACCGGCAACCTGGGGCAGGGGCTCTCGGCGGCATGCGGCTTCGCCGTCGCGGACCGCTCCCTCGGTCTCGACAACCATGTCTGGGTGGTCACCGGAGACGGTGAGCAGCAGAAGGGGCAGAACTGCGAGGCCAGGCGCTTCGCAGCCCGGTACGGCCTCGACAACCTCACGGTGATCGTGGACTGCAACGGTCTCCAGATATCGGGCAGTACTAGCTCGATAATGCCGGTGGACCTGGAGCGCGAGTATCTCTCCAGCGGATGGAGGGTCGAGAAGGTCGACGAGGGGCACGACCTGGAGGCCCTGTATCGCGCCATCAGGGGTGGGTCGGGGCCTGGCCCCACTCTCGTGATAGCGCGCACGGTGATGGGCAAGGGCGTCTCCTTCATGGAGAACGTGGCCGACTACCACGGCAAGGCCCTGACTCCGGATCAGCTCGCCTCGGCTCTCGGGGAGCTCGGCCTGGAGAACCGGCTGGACGAGCTCAGAGAGCGAAGGAGGTCCTGGAAGCCGATGCCTCCCGCCGACGGCAGGGGCTCACAGCCACCGAGCCAGATCCTCGAGCACTACGGCGAGGCCAGGATCTACCCCGCCGATCACAAGGGCGACGACAGGGGCGCCTTCGGATCCGCTCTGCTGGACCTCGCCCGCTCCAACCCCGGCAGGGAGCCCCTTGTGTTCGACTGCGATCTCGCGGGCTCGGTACGGACCTCCGACTTCGGGGAGAGGTACCCCGGGCTGTTCTTCCAGTGCGGGGTCCAGGAGCACCACGCGGTCTCTGCCGCGGGGGCGGCCTCACTGACCGGAAGAGTCGTCTTCTTCGCCGGCTTCGGCGTCTTCGCAATAGACGAGACCTTCAACCAGCATCGCCTCAACGACATAAACATGACCGGCCTCAAGGTGGTCGCCACTCACTGCGGGCTCGACGTGGGGGAAGACGGCAAGACACACCACTGCATCAACTACCTGGGTCTGCTGAGGACCCTCAGACACTACTCGACGATCGTTCCGGCGGATCCCAATCAGACGGACAGGGTGATCCGGCACATAGCGACGCATCCCGGCAACTACTTCGTCGCGATGGGGAGATCGAAGACCCGGGTGATCCAGGACGAGGAGGGGCAGCCGTTCTACGGGGAGTCCTACAGGTTCTCCTACGGCCAGGCGGACCTCCTCAGGACGGGGAGGGACGTTGCTGTGCTCACGATGGGCCTCATGTGCCAGAGGGCCATCGAGGTGCGCGACGCGCTCTCCGAGAGGGGCATCAGCGCCGCCGTCTTCAACATCAGTTGCCCGCTGTCGATCGGGACGGAGCTCGTGGACCGGCTTCGCGACTTCAGGCTGGTGGCGACCTACGAGGACCATGACAGGGGCTCGGGGCTCGGGGCCAGCCTCTCCGTGGCGATGGCTGAGGCGGTGACCGGGGTGCCCCTGGCCCGCTACGGAGTCAGGGAGTACGGCTTCTCCGGCCCGCCGGAAGAGCTCTACCGAATGCAGGGGCTTCTTCCGGAGCAGGTGGCCAGAGCTCTGGCAGAGCGTCTGAAGGCCCTGTGAGCTCCGGGCCCGGTCAGCCGCGCCCTTGCGTTGCCAGTCCGAGTATCATCCTGCCGTAGGTCAGCTTCCCCGAGAGCAGTTCCCAGTAGGCCCTGTAGAACTTCTCGCTCTCGCCGAGACGGCGGATCGCCCTCGCAGCGAACCGGGGATGGTAGAGGAGGATGCCGCACAGCTTCGAGGAGACCGTTCTGCCCAGACAGCCTCGCCATGCCCTGACGATCATCTCCCGCCTGTCTCCGCCGTCGAGGATGGCCGATGCGCAGAGCAGGCCACTCTCGACGGCAGCGGGGATGCCCTCCCCGGAAACCCTGTCCACCAGCCCGGCGGCATCACCACACAGGAACACCCGTCCACGGCCCATGCCGGCTCCGGCCCCCTGCATCAGTATGACAGCTCCCTCGAGGGGGTAGCTTCTGCCCTCCCCCGGCACCCCCGAAGCCCGGGCGAGGGCGTAGAGCTCACTGCGGAGAAGGGCGGGTCCGCCGGTGCCCGCGATCATGGCTCCGATGCCGATCACCGCATGGTCGCCAGCCGGGAACACCCAGCCGTAGCCCCAGGGCACCAGGCCGAAGTGCACCCTCATCGAGCAAGGCGGCTCCCCAGGCCCGAGGTCCTCGTAGGGGACCCGGATCTGAAGGCCAACGGCAGGTCTCCGGCCTTCCACAGGCCCCCTCAGGGTTCTGCCTATCAGGCTTGAGGCTCCGTCGGCGCCGACCACGTAGTCCCGCGCCTCGAAGCGGCCGCCCTCGCGGGTGTGGAGCACGAAAGGCCCTCCGCGTGCGGAGGGAGGCTCCAGGGCCGTGACCGACTGCCCTTCCCGAACGATGGCCCCGGCCCTTCTTGCAGCCTCCGTGAGCCTGGCATCCAGGAGAGCCCTGTCTACCACTCGCACTGCGGGACCCCGGGAGTCG
>JAFGKQ010000081.1 GCA_016928495.1 Candidatus Fermentibacterales bacterium | reverse complement strand
CTGGTCCGCGGTCGCGCCCTCTGCCGGAGGCGCCGTGACCTCGATCCAGACATCGGAGCCGAACGGATCGTCGCAGCCCGCCAGGACCACCGCCGTGGCCATCACTACTGCCGCACCCAGCAGCCCGCTCGAGGTTCTCATGCGAGCCTCTCCCTCCACACGACATCCGGTATCCCGGGCAGAATCCGGCCTATCCGCGGTTGCGGCTCCAGCAGTAGCCCGAGGCTTCTCCGCGGTTCCACAACAGGAAGGGGCCGGCTCCCGAGAGCCGGCCCCGTTCTCATGCTGTCAGGGCTCTAGTTGCTGTCCGTGGTGAAGACGGTGATGCCATCCTCGTACGGCAGCTCGTAGTGGAACTGCACGCCGGTACCGTTGGCGCTGGTCTCCTCGGGGAAGATGTCCTCGATGATGATCTTCGCATAGAGGCCATCGTGGAGGATCGCGAAGATGACATCGTCGCTGGCCTCGAGCTGACCGTGGTTCCACCAGTCAGTGCCGTACTCCGGGCAGTAGCCGTAGGTGCCGCCGGCAGCGTAGAACCAGGTCTCGTTGCCGTTGCCGAACGTGCCGTAATCTCCGGAGGAGAAGCCGGCGTCGCCATCGCCCTTGGAGTAGTCGTAGCAGTACATGTCCTGCACGAAGCTGGGGGAGCTGGCCTGCCCGGTCTCTCCGCCGCTGTAGTTGAAGATAAAGCCCGAGTCGTACTGCTCCGGAGCGTTGTTGTCGTAGATCGTGACGGAGGCGCTCACGTAGGGCATCGTGTTGACGGCGGTGGCGTACGCCTCGGAGAAGTTGTCGCCCTCGTAGGCCCTCACGGAGTAGTAGCCGGCGGAGGTGGCGGTGTGGGTGAAGGTGGTGCCCGTCACGTCGCCTACCTCGCTCCAGGTGCCGCCCTCCGTGGCGGAGAAGTAGACCTCGTAGCCGTCGATGGTCTCGCCGGTGACGGCGGTCCAGTTCAGGACGATCGAGTTGCCCTCGGACGAAGCCCAGTCAACGGTAAGCCCGGTCACGGTGGGCAGGGTGCCCCCCGGCTCGGAGGGGTTGTCGCCCTCGCAGGCCATCAGGGCAATGGCAAGAACGCCAAGCGATACAACAGCTATACGCTTCATCGGATCTCCTCTCTTCCCTCTGCAGATGATTGCAGATGAACAGGTATCTTCTGGAACGTCTTTCCCGCGCCCCGCATAATAGCCTCTACCCTTGATGCTGTCAAATGTTCAGAGGGCCGCTCCCCGTCATTCCGCAGTGCCGGTCTCGAGCGCTCTCAGAGAGGCTTCGGCAGCCGATCTGACGTCGAGGCAGCTGTCCGCGGCAAGCCCTTCGAGGGCGGGAATGGCCAGGCTGTCCCCTATCGCCCCGAGGGCAACTGCAGCTTCCCTCCTGATCCTGGAGGAGGAGTCCTCCCGCAGCGCCATCAGAGCGGCCAGCGAGGACGATGTTCCGGTAAGCCCGAGCGCGCGCACCGCCCCGAGCCTGATGCCGAGCGAGTCGCTCCGGGCCAGGAGGCAGAGCAGCGAAGGCTCGGCCAGCGTATCACCCACTTCGCCAAGAAGGTAGATGCAGTTGCGCAGCGCTCTTCCGGACAGGGTGTCCAGCATCGGCAGCATGGCGTCCAGGGCATGGGCCGGGTTGCGCTCCACCACCTCTTCGATCGCCCTGAGGGCAAGGCCATCGAGCGTTGCGAGGTGCTCCGCCAGCACGTAGTCGACCGCCTGCTCCCCCCGGGCGGCCAGCTCGGCCCTGTGGGCCAGGACCCTCTCCCTGTTCTCCCGGACGTCCCACTCGCGCGCCACGGAGAACAGCGAATCGAGGCCCAGGCGCTCGGGGTGGCCGATCTCATCGGGAGTCAGGGGCTCCACGGGCGCCGAGCGGGCGGCGTCCAGCCCCACTCCGTAGTAGTCGCTGACCCACAGGCTCGAGTCGGCGCCAGCGCTGCCCTTGTAGACATCGGCGTCCGCCATGTCGAGGAAGACACCGATGCCCCCCGAGCCCCGAGCCCATCTCACCGCGCCCTGGCCGCTCGAAGCTCCGCGCGAGAGGTAGGTGTCGGCGCCCGAGACATCGAGGAAGAACGCCGCCGAGTTGGTCAGAGAGAGGGCCTGCCCGCCGTCGGCGGAGTAGTAGTCGTCGCCCTCGAGATCCACCAGGAACCCCACCGAGAGGTCGTGGGCGCTGCCCTGCGCCGGTCCGTAGCGGGAGTGGTAGCTGTCGTCCCCGCCGCCGTCCCAGAGATAGCCGACAGCCAGGTGGATGCCGGAGCCCTGGCTGTACTGGGCCGCCTCGTAGCTGTCCTGCCCGTCTTCGTCTATCAGCATGCCAAGGCCATAGTAGTAGGCTGCTCCCTGCCCGAAGACCTCCGCCCTGTATGTGTCGTTGCCATCACCAAGGTCGATCAGGGTACCGATCCCGCCGGCGACAAGGGGTCTCAGGCCCATGCCGAAACCCTGAGAGAGCGCCCTGTTGTCGCGTATCAGGAGCGGCGCGTGGGGGTAGAGCATTCCGGCGAGGTAGCAGTCGTGGCCCCCGGCGTCGAGCAGCGTCCCCTCGCCGGAGGGGCCGCCGAACCCCTGCCCGAAGCAGCTCACCCGGTAGGTGTCCCTGCCCTTGAGGTCGCAGAGGCAACCCTGACCGAGACACCCGGCACCCTGAGAGAAGAAGTCAGCCCTGTAGGAGTCGTCGCCCGCCAGGTCCAGCAGCATGCCCTGGCCGGCCATTCCGGCTCCCTGGCCGATGGGGCCGCAGGAGTAGTCGTCGTCGCCCTCCATGTCCACGAGCGCGCAGAAGCCCATCAGTGAGGCCCCCTGACCGACCGGCCCACGGGTGCGATAGGTGTCGTCGCCGGAGAGGTCCAGAACCATGCAGACTGGCTTCCCGGCAGGACCGACGGCCCCGGTGCAGCGCCCGAGATAGGTGTCGTTGCCCCCGGTATCGATGATCAGCGCGAAGGGGCAGTCGTCCCCGTAGACGTTGGGACCGTCCCCGCCTATCACCCAGGGCACGGGGCCCTCGAACGAGAAGCTCCTGACGAGGCCGGCAACGCCCCGGACGGCGAGCTCAAGCTCCGCCGGCCACTCCCGCAGCTCGGCAAGGCCAAGGGCCATGGCGAGGACGCTATCGACGGGAAGGGCCTCCGGTCCCGACCAGGACTCGAGCAGGGAGACCACGCTGTCCTCGTCGAACTCCCAGCTATCGGGCGCCTCCAGGCCCCAGGCGGAGTGCAGGGCGCCCCACTCCCCGCCCTCGCCGGGCTCGTCGGAATCCGACCAGAGAACCGCGCAGAGGGCTGTGAGGGAGTCCCTCTGGCCCGGCCGCAGCGAGCCCATCGCCTCCTCGTATGCCGAGTCCGCGATCTCGAGGAGCCTCAGGATGGAGACCAGATCGGCCTCGACCGGGCCTACCCGGGCAACCGCGCTCCACCGCTGGGAGACGGCCGTCAGGATCGAGGGCGCGGCCATGATCTCTTCAAGGGCGAGCAGCACCGTGTCGTCGGCGAGATGCACGCCGGTGGCCCAGTGCCTGTCGAAGTCCATCTGGGCAGGGACAAGGTCCAGGGTGTCCAGGGCCAGTGCGAGCAACGAGTCGGCCGGCCCGGGAAGACCCGGGGAGGGCATGGCGGCTGCGACGGCACACAGCCCGAGGCAAAGCGAGCTGATCACGGCGCGGCCTGCTTGAGGATGGTGAGCACCACGGCAGTAATGCTGCTGGCAGCCAGGCCCGCCAGCAGGGACACGTAGCTGTAGCGCACCCACCTGTACTTGTTGTGATGCAGGAACCAGCCGAGCTGGTAGATGTCCCTTATCTGCGCCCTGAAGGTGCTCTCGCCCTCGGAGAGGTACTCCTCCACCACGCTCTCGAACTCCTCGAGAGGGACCAGGGCGAAGTGGCCGAAATACAGGGGATTCAGTGAGGTCTGCCGGAGACCGCCGGCCGCGAGCATGTTGAGCTGCTTGTTCCTCTTGGGCATGGTGGCGTAGACCGCGAAGCCCATGCAGGACAGGCAGGAGGCCATCATTATGATCGCCGGGTACTGGAGCGTGGGGTTGCCCAGGTACTGCACCGAGAGGGTGAGGACCAGGGCGGAGATCGTGATCATCAGGTTGGCCTTGTTGTCGCCCATCAGGCTGAGCTGGACGTGGTGCTGCTGCACCGCTCTCAGGAAGTGGGGCCTGTAGCCCTCGTAGCCCGTCGAGATCGGTCTTCCGCCCCCCGCAACGGGTTGACTGCTGCTCTCCGTCATGGCACGCAACCGCCTTTCCATTCGCCGTGAAGGCCCGGTTCAGCTATTGATTGGCCGGGAGGAACAAGATAATGAAAACCCCGGGGAGATACCCCGACCTCTGGAGGAGCGGGGAGCTGTCCAAACGCGTGACAGCTCTCACGGAGCGGCTGCGCTCCTGCGACATCTGCCCCAGGAGGTGCGGGGTCGACAGGCTGGCGGGAGAGCGGGGCTTCTGCGGCGCCGGTGCGGAGATCGCTGTCTCCTCGAGCTGCGTCCACCTCGGCGAGGAACCGGTGCTCGTGGCCGGGAGGGGGGTCGGCAACATTTTCCTCTCGGGCTGCAACCTGCGTTGCGTCTTCTGCCAGAACTGGCAGATAAGCCAGATGCCGATACCGGAGTCGGACCTGACCACACCCGGGCGGGTGGCCGATACGATGCTCCGGTTCCAGTCCATGGGGCT
>JAFGKQ010000080.1 GCA_016928495.1 Candidatus Fermentibacterales bacterium | reverse complement strand
TCTGCCGCTACGACAGGGACATCGGAACCTGGGAGTACTTCACCGAGCTGGACGTCCTGCCCTCCGACCGCGCTCTGTGTCTGCTCGATGACGGCAGCTACATGTGGGCGGGGTGCGCCGAGGGCGGGGTGGTCCGCTACCTGAGGTCCACCGGCACCTGGAAGATAGTCGGCGACGGGCGTGGCGAGTCGCCGACCTCCTGCTCGTTCATCGAGTCATCGGATGGGCGCCTCCTTGTGGCAGGTGCTGCCGGCGGCCTCTACAGCTACGACATCGCACGGGACCTCTGGGCCGAGCTGCCCGGGGCCGATGCCAGGCTGGGTTGTCCCGCTTCGGACACCCTGGGGACTCTGGTCTCGAGATGGGGAGGAGGCGTGTACGATCTCGTAACGGGTGGAGCCGCGATCGGCCTCGCACGGGAGCTTCCGTCCCCCTGGACCTCGGCCATGGCCTCGTCGGGAGACACCCTCGCGGTGGCGCTCGACGCATCCGGAGTCGCCATCTCTCTACGGAACGGGATGCTGATCGAGCATCTCCCACCTCCTTGCCCTCATTCCGTCATCGGACTCGAATGGAACGACTCCGCTCTCCTCGCGACCTGCATGGACGGATCGCGATGGCGTGCCGGAGCCGACCACCGCGATCCCTGGAGCATGGAGTCCGGCCCCGCTGCGACCACGCTCCCCTGGTGGCGGTCGGGTTCCACCGGTTTCGCGCTGGTCACGGGGGAGGCCGGGTTGTCCGAGCCGTGGAGGGGCCGCATCTGGGTCGTGGAGCGGGGGAACCACCTCTGGAGCGTCTCGAGCGACCTGGAATGGGCCTATCACGGGAGACTCGCGCCGACGGCGGCAGGTCGAGCCTCGTCCATGGACGTGATCGGCGGCAGCCTTGTCTGCGCCTCGGATGCCGGCTGGATAGCCCTGATAGACAGCTCGTACACCCTGAGCCTGTTCCAGGGGCCACCCGGCTGCCTCTGCCTCTCGGACGGGGAGAGGATGCTCTATTGCGTCGGGGGCGCCGTCCTGGAAGCGCCGGGACCCGTCAGGCCCGTTGCTTCGGACACGGTCGCCCTGATCCGGCAGGACGGGCGGATAGTCGACGCTATCGCAGCAAACGGGTCTCTGTTTGCCGTTGACAGCGACGGCCGGGTCTGGCGAGGCCCCGGAGAGATGGTCCCCGTGAGGGGGGCGGGTGTGGATGTGGACAGGCTGTGGCTTGTGGGTGACAGCCTGGTCCTCTGCTCTGGCGACAGCGGGGTGCGGTGGTTGGACATCCGCGACGGAAGCGATGGCTATTGGCGCTCTCCTGAAGGTCCGGGCGTGCCGGATCTGCAGGACGCCTACATCAGTCGGGTCGAGGAGGCCGGAGGATTCGTCTGGCTGCTCACCGGGTGGGGCACCTTCCGGTGGAGCCCGTCGGAGGGCTCCTGGAGGGCTTTCATGCCCTTCGATGGGCTCACTACCGGTTTCTACGATGATATCGCCTCCTGCGGGGCCATCCTGCTTCTGGCAAGCGATGGGGTTGGCCTGGACATGCTCCTGCCCGACGGCTCTCCCGCGGGCTACGGCTTCACCGAGTCTGGTCTGGCCCTGTTGCCGTCTCTCGATGTGCTGAGTCTTGCTTCGACCGATGATCTGGCGCTGATCGGCACCGGATCGGGAGTCGTGCTCTACCGTCCCGGGGACGGCTCCTGGTTCCGGGTCACGGAGCTCCCCGTCTGCGCGTGTCCCGCGGAAGACAGGACTTTCTCCTCCATAGACGTTGCCGACGGCATGGTCGCTGTGGCCAGCTCCGACGAGGTCAGGATGCTCGACCTCGAGACCGGTGAGTGGCGAACCCGCGCGCCCTGGGGCGAGGGTGCCGCAGTCAGCGGTCTGTGTTTCTCTGATGACTATCTGTGGGTTTCCCTTGTCCGTGGGGCCGTCTTTGCTCTGAACCTGGCGGGAGACTTCTGGTTCTCCTATGGCTCCGGCACGAGTCTTCCCGAGGGCAGTGTCAGGGCAATCTCCTCCCGAGAGGGCCATGTCTGGGCCGCTACGGCGGGCGGTGCTGCGACGGCCGAGCTGGAGCGGTTCCGCACCCCCGGGTGGACGTGGCACACCGGCAGGCAGAGAGCAGCGAGGCGCGCCGTCTCCAGTGCCATGGCGGCCGATCTTCGCAACTCGAACCTGCTGGACATCGCGTCCCTGGGGAGAGATGCGATGGTCCTCAGCTCCACGACGCTCGAAAGGTTCGACGCGGGGGCTGGAACCTGGAGCACGCTCCTGGAGCTGCCGCGATACCTGGCCTCCTGTCTCTCGGCCGAGGCCGTGGATGCAGGCTGGGTGGTCGGCCTGGCCGACGGCAGGGTCATACTCGGGGGACCGGGCCCTTCGGCTGATACGATGCGGGTCGAGGGTCGTGTCTCCTGCATCCTGTTGCGCGGGGGCCACGTCTTCGCCGGTTCCCCCTCCGGCCTGTTCATCGACGGTAGCAGGATCGAGCCTCCTCCGCTCCGGGCTCCCGGGAGCCCCACCGCGGTTCCCGTGGAGGACATTGCCTTCGATGGAGAGAGGATCTGGGTGGCCGGAAGCATGGGAGTGCTCAGCTACAGCCCGGAGACGGCCCGCTGGCAGCTCTGGAGCGGTCCTCCATGAGGCTCTCCGGCCCGGGCCTCAGGCGTGTGCTCTCCCTTCTGCTGGCCCTGATCTGCCCGGCAGGAGCGGAGGCGCAGGTCGAGGATGTCTACAGCGTCTTCGGCAAGCTCTACATCACCGGGTACCTCGAGTACGAGTTCCTCTCCAGCTACGACTTCCTGAGCGGAAAGCGTGAGCTACTTCTCAACCGCAACGAGTTCGATTTCGACTACCTCTTCCTGGACGGGATCCGGGCAGTCCTCGTGATCGAGGAGACCGAAGGCCGGACCAGGAGCATGCTCAGGCTGGGCGATGTCCCAGCGACCTACAACACGTTCGTCCTCAGCAGGGAGGAGCTGAACGGAATGAGGTGGACCGTCGAGCGCGGCCAGGTACGGGCTGACCTCCTGCTTCTGCCTGATGTCGAGTCGAAGCACGTCGGTCTCGCCGGGGAGCTCAGGTGGCAGGACAGGACCTGGAGCGTCGCCCTCTCGGAGGCCGACGCCATCGTCGAGCCCGACTCGTTTCCCGGCCGGCGCTTCGAGAGCCGGGTGACCGGAGCTCACGTCTCGGGCGACTTCAGCGCAACGGGCTTCGACCTGGAGTGCGCCTGGGACAGGCTCAACAGGGAGGAGGCGGCGGTCCTCGGAGGCTATCGTCTGGCAGGGCCCTTCCTCGTCAGAGCCGAGGCGTTCAGAGTCGCTCCCGGCTTCGACGCCAGGGCTACGGTTCAGGATAACGACGACGGTGATCACACGGAGGACTGGAACGAGAGGGCCGAGGACGTGATCCCGCTTCTGCTGGACCGCAACAACAACGGGATAGTCGACTACGACGACGATTTCCTCATGTGGGAGGTAGACGACGACTTCCTGCGCGGCGAGGACTGGAACAACAACGGGATCAGGGATCGGGAGGAGAACGATCTGGAGCCTGACTACCGGTATCCGGTCGACCGCCAGGGCATGGTCTCCAGCGTCGAGTGGGAGAGCGGAGACATCCTGGACCTCCGCTATGCCGGCATCTCCGCCTGGGCCGACAGCGAGATAGTCGGCGAGGGCAGCCAGTGGGCGGTCCAGCTCGCGGGCGGATGGGAGAAGCAGCTTCTGTCCGGCAGGCTCGACATCTACGGCCAGGTCAGGAGAGTGAGGGACGGTATCTCCGAGAGCCTGGTGCGGGTCTCCGGCAGCGCACCTATCCCGGAGCGGCCGCTCTTCCCGGACGACATCTACTCGAGCCTCTCGGGAGTGGTGGACGTCACTTCGATCACCAACACCTTCCTCTCTCTCGGCGCCAGGCTGGATGCATCATGGCGGCTGCCCGAGGGCCCCAGGCGGCTCTACCAGGTGGGCGTGGCCAGGATGAGCAGGAGCATGCCACTCCGAAGGGACCTCCAGCTCGTGCCGATGGCCAAGCTGAAGATCAGGCACGGCTTCCTCTTCAGCGAGCGCGAGGACGTCTTCACGACCCAGGAGCTTGCTCTCGCCAAGCTGGTCTACGAGTTCACGAGGTCAACGACGATAACCGCGGGCTTCCAGTACCTCATGGAGCAGGACAGGAGCGGGGGCGGCGAGGGCTTCTCCCGAGCCACCCTGCAGGCCGAGCTGGATCATACCTTCACCGCGTACGGCAGGCAGATGTTCCTGCACATGGCGCTCAGAGAGGTCTTCCAGTACGGGGAGACCGAAGCGAACGACGCTCACTACCGGACGGCATTCGTCAGGGTGTACGCGGACTTCTAGCCCGTGGACCCGGTCCTTCCGTCGATGTGGTCCCTCACGCACCGGTAGATTATGTGGGCCAGGATGAGATGAGTGTCCTCTATCTGCTGCATGTCACTGGACGGCACTACTATAGACATACTCGCCACTGAAGCCGCCTCGCCTCCGTCGAAGCCGCTGAGCAGGACCGAGACGGCTCCCGCATCGTTGGCGACTCTCAGGGCGTTGACCACGTTGGGGCTCATGCCGCTTCCCGAGAGACCTATGACCACGTCGCCCTCCTCGACGAGGTTGACGAGCTGCTCCCCGAAGGTGTTCCTGTAGTCGGTGTCGTTTGCCCACGCGGTCAGCAGCGGCATGTTGTCCACGAGGGATATGGCCTTGAGCCTCGGCCTTCCCGGTCTGGCCGTTCCCTTGGCCAGATCACAGACGAAATGGGCCGAGGTGGCCGAGCCGCCGCCGTTGCCGAAAACGAAGACCCTTCTTCCGGTCTCGTAGGCCCCGAGTATCAGGTCGCTGATCCTCCCGATCTCGTCCGGCGGGATCTTCAGGACCAGATCGCTGATCTCGCGAAGGTAGGTGCTAATCCTGGTCAGCATTGCGGCCCCCTTCGAGCACCTTCGGGTACTTGTCCGTGGCCAGGGCGCCCTCCGGCACGATCGCTCCGGGGGCGACGAGCGTGCTCCTCAGCACCGCCCCGGGCCCCACGCGCGCACCGGACAGTATAACACAATTCTCCAGCTCGCAGTTCTCGCCGACCCTCGTATCGCGGTCGAGCCAGACGGCGCCCCTCAGGCTCGCGGTATCGGCCACCCGGGCGGACTCGTGGATCAGGATGCCTTTCCCCCATCCGGAGCCCGGTCGGTAGGGCGCGATCAGTCCGGCAAGCGCATCTACGCAAGCCCGGAGGAGCTGCCGGGGGCTGTCCACCGAGCGGTAGTAGCCCGGGCACAGCTCGGCTCTGAACACCCCCGGGTCCAGGTTCGCGATGACCTCGAGGACCCTCTCGAAAGCCGTCGGACCCTCGGCGAGCCCGGTGGAG
>JAFGKQ010000079.1 GCA_016928495.1 Candidatus Fermentibacterales bacterium | reverse complement strand
GGCAGGACACTCACTCCGCTGAAAAGGGCCAGCTCGACCTGCTCGACGGTGACCTCGGGCTGAGAGCCGAACGGCAGGGCAAAGAGCCTGGTTATGGCCGGGAGCTCGGGCATGCCCGTAGTGCCCTGGTTGTAGTACCCGGGAAGCTCGATCCTGTCCCAGACGTTACCGCCCGCAGGGTAGGAGTACATGAAGAACCCCGGGACGTCGATGTCCAGGATCATGTGCTCGAGATCCGCCTCGACCAGCTCGACCGATGCCTCGGATCCGGTCTGGCCGCCAAGGGACTGCCAACTCACCACGTCGTGGCTCGAAGCGAAAGCCACGGCAGCGGTAGCGATCGTCACTAGAAGCCACCTCTTCACTATCTCACCTCCGTGTCTGGGAATTCGGGGACAAACACCCCCCATTGTTCAGGCTCTTCGGACAATTCTCCATCGTAAGTGTAAGCACCCGTCCATAGTCAGGTCAATGGGCAGCGAGGGTGGCTCGGGCGTTGCTTCCGCATTGACGGTAGGGCCCGGCAGGAGCATCTTGACCGCCTGGAGAAAGGAGGAACCGATGTCCCGTATCTCTCTGCTGTTACTGATCGTGGTGGTCGCGGTCCCGGTGGCCCTGGCAGGTCCCAGGATCGGAGGCCGGGCCGGGTACTTCAGCGGCGGCGAGCCCCGTGCCGGAGATGCCTCCGGGCCTGCCTTCGGGGGTCAGTTCGTGCTCCCCATTCTCGGTGTTGCCGATCTCGAGGTCAGCGCGCTCTACGCCTCCAGCGAGACGGACATCACGCTCGAGAACTACCTGATGAACTACATCGAGGAGGAGGAAGGCGTCGAGTTCGGCGGAAGCCTGGACTCGCTGCTCGGCTACCTCGAGCAGGAGTGGGGCTGGACTGCCCCCGACGAGACCGAGTTCCTTCAGTCATACACGGCGACCTATCACGACCTGGACCTGGCCGCCACGCTCAAGCTCGGCCTTCCTCTGGGATCGAGCCCCATCAAGCCCTACATAGGAGGCGGGGCGGGAGCACACTTCATAGTCAGTGACGCGGACCTGCTCATCCAGTACGTACAGGAGCAGACCGGTGAGGGCTCCCCTCTCGATGTCTACGATCACGTTCACCCCGGCATCCACGGCGTCGTCGGCGCCAGCCTGAGCCCCCCGGCGCTGCCCGTGAGCTTCTTCGCCGAGTACAAGTACACGCATGCACTCGGTGAGGAGGCCGGAGCCGGAGGGATCAGCCAGATCGTCGGCGGGGTGAACCTCGGCCTGTAGTAGGCTGCCTAGCGAGTAGTGCCGCTGAGCCTGCCGGGCTCCGCGAGGTTCGACGGGTCCTCGTCCGAAGGGACGGCCAGGCTCTCCAGCTCCTCCTCGGAGGATGGAATCCTGCCGATCCTGGCGATGGTGTTCGTCTCCCGGTGGCGGATGGCGAGGTTCATCCAGTCGTACTGGTCGGGGTGCCTCCGGGCATGGGCCTCCATCATGCCGAATACGCGTTGAGCGGTCTGCAGCATGTCCCGAGAGGGCTCCACCCTGTCGAACTCCATTCGGTACCGGAATCCCGGCAGGGCGTGGTTGTGTGCCAGCACCATCGCGCAGCCGGTCGAAGCCCGGACCCTGTAGGGAGTGGAGGTGACCAGCACGGGCACGCCGAAGCTGGTTACCCAGAGCCCCCTGGGTCCGGCGTATGCCGTGGGGGCTATCTGCACCAGCTCGCCCGCGGAAAGGGCGTCGAACATCCATCGTGGGCTCTGATCGGGAAAGGCGACGTGGTGCCACCTGCGGGTCACCTCGAGCCTTGCTCTGCGGACGCTGGGCGGGGCGTCGTCGTAGGCGGAGGATATGACGTGCATCGGATAACCCGACATCGCGAGGAGTATGTGCATTGCCCGCTCGTCGCCGAAATGCGGAGCCAGCAGCAGGACTCCCTGCCCCTCTGCGACCGCCTGGTCCAGCACCTCCCTGCCGCACCATTCCACGCGGTTCCTCAGTTCCCCCGGTTCCAGCCTCCCGACGAGGAAGAGGCCCAGCATGCCCCTCTCGTGCTTGCGCCAGTAGCCCAGCATGGTCCGCTTCCTCCATGCCTCGCTCCGATCCGGGAAGACGCGGCGCAGGTGGCCCAGGTATACTCCCGCCCTGCCTCCGGGGCCGATGGAGTCCGCGAGCAGGCGCAGCCTCGCCATGCAGCCCGTTATGATCGCTGAGCTGATCCGCCCGCGGCAGAAGAAGGCGAGCGAGCGCACGAGGCTGTAGTAGGCGGATCTCGGCGAGAACATTCTCTGGGTTGCCCCCTACGGGTTGGCGCGGATCTTTGTGCTCCTGGCCTGCAGGCCTTATTATGCGAAACGGGCGAGAGGAAACACGGTCCCCCCGAGCGGAGGTTCACTGCCGTGAGGATCCTGAGAGCATCGCTGCTGCTGCTTCTCCTGCCCGGCATCTCAGCCTGCGGCTCCTTCGGGCTCCTCGACGACAGCCTGGAGATAGGGGTCGGGCTCTACCGCTTTGCCGCCTTCAGGATCAACCCCGAGAACGCCGATCGTCCCCGGATCGATGGATGGCTCTCCGTCGAGCCGGACACTGCCAGCATCGAGATCCTTCTCTTCCACGTGGATGACTTCGAGAGGTGGGCGAGCAGCGGGGAGGACGTCGACACCCTCTGGTTCGCGAGGACACGGGCGGATTCGGTCCGTATTCCGCTCGACGGCATCGGGGACTACAGGCTCGTGCTCAGCAACAGGGGCAACTACGCTTCCGTCAGGGTCGCGGCGGACCTCTCGGTCGAGTTCTCCGGGAGCGGAGTCGTGGAAGACCCGCTGATCTCGGCCTTCCACGTAGCGGCGGCAATGATGGCTCTCTCGGTGGTCGTCATCCTCGTGTTCGGAGTGGCGAGAACGCTGAGGCGGGGCGGGAGCAGGGCCCGATAAGGGTTCGTAAGGGCCTTGCACCCAGAAATGTAACCCGCGCGACTTCAGGCTGTTGGTTGGTCGATTCACATTCCCCTCTGGAAAATCGTGCTGATTCCCCCTATATTCCCATCGGAAGGGGAGTGTTTGCATGCTGATTTCAACACGTAGTCGTTACGCGCTCAGGGCGCTCACCGAGCTGATCCGGTTGAGCGACGGCGGACCGGTGTCTCTGGGTGTGCTCGCGGAGAGACAGGAGATACCCCTGCGCTACCTGGAGCAGATCTTCGGCAGGTTGCGCGCTGCCGGACTCGTGAAGGGCAAGCGTGGCCCGGGTGGCGGATACGTCCTCACGCGCCCATCGGAGCAGATACCCCTGATCGAGATCGTGGCGGCGCTGGAGG
>JAFGKQ010000078.1 GCA_016928495.1 Candidatus Fermentibacterales bacterium | reverse complement strand
GCACATTCCCGCCGACATCGCCGACATCATCTCCCGGGCCTGGGGAAGACGGCCCGTGGACAGGGTCCCGAGCTGCAGCAAGCTGCGGGCCATGCTGGACAGGGTGGACCTGAGCCGTGCGCCAGAGGCGCCAGCCGCTCCCGCCCGATCCGCGCCTGCCGGGAAGAAGCCCGCTGCCGCCAGGAAGGAGGCCACTCGCGCCGGACGCACCCCCGCCGAGAAGAAGGCTCTGGCGCGGGAGCGCGGGGAAGCCGTCCGCAGCATACTCCGGGAGGGCCTGGAGAAGCTCTCGGAGAACGACCCGGTCGGCGCCATCGCTCATGCCAGACGGGCCTTCGACGCCTGGCCCGGCTCGCCCGCGCTGAGGGACTTCCTGGGCGAGATCGAGAAGGCTGGCAGGGAGCATCCGGAGTGGAGCAGAAGGGAGCGTCCGAGACGGGTCCCGGCCGGAGGATTCGAGGACATCTTCGGCAAGGACCTCGATGACTTCATCGAGGAGGCATCACTGGACGCGCGGAGGGCCGGGACCGTCACGGACCCGGAGGCGGAGGCGACCGCCGTTCAGGTCATAAGGGACAGGATCGCCACCACCGACTTCGTCGGCGCCTACGAGGAGGCCAGGAAGGCTCAGAGACGGTTCCCCGGGAACATCGTGATCGCCGAGCTGCTCGTTCGACTGGATCACCTGATCGACCACGAGACGGCGATGCAGATCACGGAGCGGCTGGCCAGGTCGGAGCAGGCCGACGAGAGCGGCGAGGGCGAGGATCTCGAGTTCGAGGAGATGTCGATTCCCACTTCCGTGAGCGTCTCGCAGGAGGTTCGAAGGCCGGGAGCCCAGGCTGTTGCCGTGCCCTCCGCCACTCCCTCCAGGCCAGCCCTACCCGCGGCTCCCCGGCTTCTCGAAGAGAGGAGAGGCATCCCTCCGGCTCTGCTGTGGGGTCTGGGTGGCCTCGTGGCTGCGGGTGCCCTGGTTGTTCTCGTCGTTCTCCCGCTGTTGTCGGGTGGCGGGGAGCCCGTGGAGCCCGTGATACGGCCCTACGATGCGGCGTACGTGGTCGAGGGGCCCGAGGGTGGCGGAGTGGATTTCGTGGTATCGGGCAGTGCGGTACAGGCGTCGCCGGACGGTAGCTATCGGTTGAGCGGGGCGGACTTCGGCAATCGAGAGCTTCGGGTTGCCGCTGAGGGTTACGAGGGCTGGGCTGGGCAGGTGGCCCTCGAGGATGGCTCCGTGGTGCGGGACACGATACGTCTGCTGCCACTCGGGACGAGCGAGGTGGAGGTAGGTTTCTCGGTGGTTCTTCCCGAGGGGGCGGAGGAGCCGTCTCCGGAGGACATCGTTTACGTGGTGGATGGTGAGGAGGTAGGGCCGGACAGTCTTCCCGTTCGTGTTCAGACGGGCAGGCACGTGTTCCTGGTGGAGGTGGAGGGGTACGAGGCGGTACCGGAGACGGTCCTGATAAGCATGGCGGAGCCTGTGGTTCAGCCGTTGATGGTCCGGAGCCCCGACACGGCGGAGATCAGGCTGGTTCTGTCCGGGGACGTCGAGGGGACGGCGGACTGGTACGTGGACGGTTCGCGGATCTCGTCGGGCAGCCGGAGCATGGTGCACGTGGCTCCGCAGGGCCAGCACACTCTTCTGGCCAGGATGACCGACAGGGAGGACTGGGTCAGGACCATTACCCTCGACGAGGACGGATACTCGGCCACGGTCAGCCCGGAGCTGGTGACCCGGACCGGACGTCTGATCATAGACCCCGAGCCGTGGGCGAACGTCTACATCAACGGTGATAACGCCGGCCAGACCCCGTTGCCTCCGATAGAGCTGGAGGCGGGCGACTACACGGTCAGACTGACCAACCCGGACTACGAGGACCAGGTCACGACGGTTACGGTAGCCGTGGGCGAGGACTCGAGGATCCGCTACACGTCCGACCCCATAGCTGTCGAGGACACAACGGCCGCGCTCGAGGAGCAGCCCGTCATCCCGCCCTTCGCCATATCCCAGACGCAGCCCGTGTATCCCAGCCTCGCGCTGGAGCACGGGGACGTGGATGGGTACGTTACGCTCGAGGTGCGTGTCGGAGCCGACGGCTCCGTCGTCGATGCCAGGGTGACCAACGACGAGGTCGGTCTGGGCTGTGGCCAGGCTGCTCTCGACGCTGTCTACCAGTGGCGTTTCAGCCCAGCCACGCAGGGCGGGGTTCCGTTGGAGTCCACGACCTCGGTGTCCATGAGGTTCTATCTGCCTTAGCGTGATGATCTCCGTCTCGAGGCGAGCATGATCCCCGCGCGATCCCATCCCGGTCCGGGTCTGTGGAGTCCTCCAATCGATCTCTATCAGACCAGCGATTCCTACGAGATCTACGCCGAGCTTCCGGGGGTTTCCGCAGATGATGTGGAGGTGCTCGTCAGGGAGAGATCGGTCGTCATCAGGGGTGTCAAGCACAGACCGGTCCAGGGGCTCTCCGCTGACAGCGTCGAGATAGAGACCGGCCATTTCAGGAGGGTGATCCATCTCCCCGAGGCCGTGACCGCAGAGACTTCCTCCGCGAGCCTTCGCGATGGGCTGCTGGTGATCCACCTGCCCAGGCCGGGCCCCCGCAGGGTGATCGTCCCGGTCTCCGTCCATGGTCCACCCGATGCGGGGAGGGACGGGGACGAGACTCCGCTCGAGATAGACCGTGGGGAGGGTCGATGAGATCCTGTCCGGGAAGTCCTCTGCCCATCGACCGGGGAGAGGGTCGATGACGCCCTGTCCGGGAAACCCTCTGCCCATCGACCGGGGAGGGTCGATGAGATCCTGTCCGGGAAACCCTCTGCCCATCGACCGGGGAGGGTCGATGAGAT
>JAFGKQ010000077.1 GCA_016928495.1 Candidatus Fermentibacterales bacterium | reverse complement strand
CGAGATAAACGACAGGGCGACCAACCGGCGGGAGCGTCAGAACCTCCAGGACCTTCAGACGGAGGTCTTCATAGTGCGCTACGCGACCGCGAGAGACGTCCAGGCCGCCATGTCCTCGGTTCTCTCCGACAGGGGAACCGTCTCGATAGACAACAGGACGAACTCCCTCATCGTGACGGACATCCCCAGGAAGCTGGACGAGGTCAGCAGGCTCCTGCCCATACTCGACAGCCCTACCGCGCAGGTGATGATCGAAGCCAAGCTGGTCGAGATAGATGCTTCGGCCAGGAACGAGATGGGCATCAACTGGAGCGCGGGCAACCTGCTCAGGGATGATGCCCTTACCCATGCCGGAGGGCAGGTGGACCTCGGAGTGGGATCGCCCACCGGGACCTTCACCTTCGGGCAGATATCCAGCCTGCTGGACGTGAACGCGACCATCGGCTTCCTCGAGGAGAGCAACAGGGCTCATATCCTCTCGGAGCCGAGAATAGCGATCATCGACAACATGAGCGGCTCGGTGCTCTCCGGTAAGAGGGTCCCTCTGAGCCTGGTGGACGAGAGCGGCAACGTGTACATCCAGCTCTTCGATGTCGGCGTGAGCCTCGAGGTCACCCCGCACATCAACGCCGACAACAACGTCACGCTCGAGCTTCACCCGGTCGTCAGCGACCTCTCCGGAGAGGCGACTGCGTCGAACCAGCCGATCATACTGACGCAGGAAGCCACTACGACTCTGATGATCGACGACGGTGCCACCGCCGTCATCGGCGGCATAATGAGGAGCAAGACCTCCGAGGTCGAGCAGAGGATACCCGTGCTCGGGCACATCCCACTCATCGGTGACCTGCTGTTCACCTACACGTCCGAGAGCGTGGACGAGTCGGAGCTCGTGATCTTCGTGACGCCGCACATTATCAGGCCCTACTAGCAGCTCCCCCCGGGGGGGCAGAGCTTGACGAGAATAGGGCGGGGGACGTGGAAAGGCCACGTCCTCCGCCCTTCCTTCTCATGCAGGCCGACCACCTCGATGGTGAGGGGTGCCGTGATGGACATCATGGGGCCCCTCTGGGCGGCGGAAGGGGACGCGGTCGTATGGGACCTCTGCTGCGGCGCCGGAGGAGTCGGCCTGGAAGCCCTCAGCTCGGGAGCCGGGATGGCGGTCTTCGTGGACCGGAGGCGCTGCGCTCTGGACTTCGTGCGCTCCTTCCTGCTGCACAGAGGATGTGCCGACAGGGCTGCCTTCGTGAGGTCGGACGTCAGGGCTGCCGTTGACGCACTACCCTCGCCCGTGGATATGATCTTCATCGATCCGCCCTACGACTCGAGGGACCTCCGGGAGTGGGCTCTGGCCAGGGACTGGTCAGCGGTGCTGTCGCGGGGCGGCCGCGCCTTCGTGGAAGCACCTGCAGGTCTTGGCGAGCGGACGGGGTGGACTCTCAGGAGATACGGCGGAAGCGTTCTCTACACCTTTCGAGGAGAGTGAGTGTTGAAGGCGGTCTACCCCGGTACCTTCGATCCGGCAACCAGAGGGCACGTGGACATAATCAGGAGGGCGACCCAGATCTTCGACGGGGTCGAGGTCGCCGTCGTCCGGTCGAGCAGGAAGGAACTGACGTTCAGTGCCGAGGAAAGGGCGGCCCTGGTCCGCGGATCGCTCGAGGAGGCCGGTATCCGCGTGGCGGCCGTGACGATCTTCGATGGGCTGCTCGTGGACTTCATGCGGTCCGCGGGGCACACGGTGTTCCTCAGGGGGCTGAGGGCCATCTCGGACTTCGAGTTCGAGCTGCAGATGCAGCTCATGAACAGGAAGCTGGACCCCGGGATAACCGGCCTTTACCTTCTGCCGTCCGAGGAGTACATATACCTTTCCTCGACCCTCGTTAAGGAGATCGCCTCGAGGGGCGGAGACGTTTCCTTCTTCGTCTTCCCCTGCGTGGAGAGCATCCTCAGGGAGAGGATGGCCCGCTAGCACGGGAGGCTGCGGCCGGGCCCGGGTCGGACCAGGCCCGGTGACAGGAGAGTGTCGATTGCGACTCGTACCCAGGATGCTCGCGATATCCCCGTCCGCTACGCTGGCGATAACCGCGCAGGCCGCCAGGATGCGCAGGGAAGGCCGCGATGTGATCGCGCTCTCCGCGGGACAGCCTGATTTCCCCACTCCCGAGCCGATTGCCGAGGCTGCCCGACGGGCGATCGCTTCCGGCAAGACCGGCTACACGCCGGCCGCGGGGATACCCGAGCTCAGAGAGGCAGTGGCGAGGAAGTACTCCGGGCGGCACGGCATCCCGTGGGAGTCTGGCGACACGATCATCTGCTGCGGCGCCAAGCACGCGATCGCCAGCCTGGTCATGGCAGCCACCGGGGAGGGCGAAGCGGTGCTGCTGCCCTCTCCTTTCTGGGTCAGCTACCCCGAGATGATCCGCATGGCAGGCGGTGTCCCGATGGTCCCGGAGGGGGACGGGCTGTCTCTCACTGCAGCCGACCTCGAGCCTGGGCTTGCCCGAGGCGCTCGAGGCGTGATACTGAACTCCCCCAACAACCCTACCGGCCTCGTGATCCCCGCCCCGGAGATGGAGCGGATAGCAGACCTTCTCAGAGCTCATCCCGAGGTCTGGGTGATATCCGACGATATCTACGAGGACCTCTGCTACATCGAGTCCGGCCCTCCACATCTGCTGCAGATCGCTCCTGACCTGGCAGACAGGGTGGCCGTCGTGTCCGGTGTCTCCAAGACCTACTCCATGACGGGGTGGAGGATAGGCTGGGCCATCTCCAGCAACAGGGAGTGGATCGGCTGCGCCTCCAGGATCCAGTCACACACGACGTCGAACCCGTGCTCGATCTCCCAGTGGGCCTCGCTGGCGGCAGTGGAGGGGGCGGCCGAACGGGAGCGCCTGGCCATGCTGGAAGCCTTCCGCAAGAGACGGGACCTTGTCTGCGGACTCCTGGATTCGAGATTGTCGGGGCACCTGGAGGTAGGTACCCGTCCGGAGGGAGCCTTCTATGTCTTCGCCAGGGTGGCGTCGCAGACGCCGGATGGTTCCCCTGTCGACTCCACCGCGCTCTGCGGTGAGCTTCTCGATAGCCAGGCCGTCGCCCTGATACCGGGCGCGGCCTTCGGCAGGGAGGGTTTCCTCAGGGTGTCCTTTGCCGCATCAGAAAAGGATATTACAATAGCGGTTGAAAGAACCGCCACCTTCTTCATGGGGGGAGTCCCGCTCCGATGATCGTCTCGTGCCCCGGTTGCCAGAAGAAGTACAGGATTCCCGACGAGAAGATCGGAGACAAGCCGAAGAAGATCCGTTGCAGGAACTGCTCGACCATCATCGTGATCAATCCCCAGGCAGCCGAGTCCCCTGCGGGCGCGGCCCAGCCTGCCCGCAAGGCCGCCGAGGCTCCCGATGCCATCAGGCGCGACGATACCTACACCAGGGCCAGGCGGCTCGCCAGGGTCCTTGCCAGCGACATGCTGATCTACAACAGGGAGCTGGTGGAGCAGGCCAAGAGGGAGGGGAATCTCCCGAGCGCCATGGGCGCCGAGATAAAGCGTTCCTGGGACCTCTGGAGCAGCCGCTTCTCCCGTGAGATAGTCGAGGGCACCAATCTCTTCCGTGAGGCGCTGAACGAGGTTCTCGCAGGCGGAGATGACCTCTTCTCCGACTGGACCCCGTAGCGGCGGACCGCTCGGGCTCGCTCGAGCCGGTTCATCACTCCTCGTCCTGCTGCTCTTCCTGCAGCTCTCGGCAGCCCTCCGGGCGCCCTGCGACGTCCCCGTGGGCGTTTTGCCCACCCTTCCCACCGATAGAGCCCACTGCCTGCTGGTCTCCGGCGACTCCCTGCTTGCGGGGACGGACTCCGGGCTCTTCGTAAGGGACCGCGACGGCTTCTGGCGGGCGGCCTCCCCCCTCGACGGTGCTCCCGTCGAGGCGGTTCACTCGATATGCAGAGCTGCGGGGCGTACCTGGCTGGGGACGGCGACAGGAGTCTACTGGCTCGAGGGCGGCTCCTGGAGAAGGACACATCCCGACTCCGGCTTCCCGTTCTGCGCCGTCTACGACTTCCACTTCGACGGGCAGCGGCTCTGGATCGCAACCTCGAGTGGAATCGCCGTCTACGATCCCGATATGGACTCGTGGGCCTTCCGGACCCTCTCCGACGGTCTTCCGTCCGGGCTCGTGAGGTGCCTCGCGGGGGATGAGAGGGAGATCTGGGCGGGTACGAGCGCAGGGCTGGTCATCTACCACAGGGTTCTGGATAGCTGGGTCTCCATGGGCACCGGAGACGGTCTCAGGAGCGGCGACGTGAGGGACATCGTTCTTCGGG
>JAFGKQ010000076.1 GCA_016928495.1 Candidatus Fermentibacterales bacterium | reverse complement strand
GCAGCGTTGATGGCGCTCTGTATGTTGGGGTAGTCCCCGGGCACGTGGAGAGTCGCAGCCACTGCCGCGGGGGCAAGAAGACAGAGAACGAAGACCGTGCTCTTCTTCAGCATCATGACCTCCCGGTTCATTATAGCCGATTCAGGAGCATAGTCCAGTAGGGCAGCGAATTAGAGACGGGGGCACGCACCCGATCAGCGCATGTCCCAGACGACCCCCGAGGACCTGGCGTGGCTGGCCGTCTTGAGCGACTCTCGAACTGCGGTTGCGGCAATGCCGGAGCAAGTGGAGAGAAGCTGGGCAACATCGCGGGTCCAGTGGTCCGATCGAGACCTGCGCGAGAAATCGTCAGAGGGGCAGCCCGGGCATCTGACTCAGCGGCCATGCCGTGATGGTAGCATCAAGCGGGAAGGGGTCCGTCCCTGGGTATATGACCCAGAGCTGCTCGAGGTTCAATTCCTCCACGGCGATTCGCATGGATCGAGTGACTCTGGGGGCCTCCGCGAGCTTGATCTCAAACCCGTACGGTTTCCCACCACGGACGGCAAGAAGATCGAGCTCCGCTCCCTGATGCGTTCTCCAGAAGTAGCAGTTCCTGCTGCCGAAGATCGAGAAGAACTGCTCCAGAGCGAACCCTTCCCACGACGCGCCGGCGACAGCATGACCTCTCAGGGCGTACAGCGAGTCTATCTGGAGCAGGTTGTGCAGGACTCCACTATCCCTTACGTAGATCTTCGGCGATTTCACGAGCCTCTTCCTGGTGTTGCTGAACCAGGGGGGCAGTACCCTCACCATGAATGCACCTTCGAGGATATCCACGTACTGCTGGATGGTCTTGTAGCTCAGGCCCATCGACCTGCCGAGTGCGGAGAAGTTCACGGGTTGTCCATGGACGGAAGCGATCATGGTCCACAGCCTTCTGATCACCGCTGCCCCCGTGAAGTACCCCAGTTGTGGCAAATCTCTCTCCAGGAAGGTCCGGGTGAACCCCTCCAGCCAGGAGCTCGATGCTTCATCTGATTCAGCCAGGAATGATCTCGCGAACCCACCCCGGAACCAGAGCTTCTCGAGATTGCGACTCCCGATCTCCTCAAGATCGAAGCCGGAAAGATCGACGAACTCCGTCCGCCCAGCCAGAGTCTCGGAAGCGCCCTTAACGATCTCCGGAGAGGCACTTCCAAGCAACAGGAATGTCGCTCGCCTACCCTTCCGGTCGGCAAGCGGCCTGAGCACCTGAAGCAACCCCGGATCTCTCTGCACTTCGTCAAGGACAACCAGGCCGGTTAGTGACCCGAGAAAGGACTCCGGGTTCGCCAGTCTCGCCTGGTCCGATCGCAGATCCAGATCCAGGTAGGTGCCACCGAGCTTCTCCCAGATGCTCCTGGCAAGCGTCGTCTTCCCGCTTTGTCGCGGACCTAGCAGCGTCACCACCGGTGACCGCTCGAGTGCGCAAAGAAGACGTCCTTCGTATCTTGGTCTTTCTATCATGAAGCAACAATACCACGAAAAATAGCCTTGTCAATACTATTATTCATGTAACTACTCAGCAATTCGGGAAACCCCATCTACCGGAATAGAGCCACCTGAACAGGCAGCCGATTCGCACCCGGAACAGCAAAGGCCCTCAGCGTCCTGCAGACGCCGAAGGCCCATGCATCAACGATGGCTGGCCTTCTTAAGCGACTTTCGAACCGGAATAGCGCAGCAACGATACTGCTCAGGAGCTTCTCGATATCGCTCTCAGCCTGGATGCGGACCTCTGCTAGCTCCCTCCTGAGGCTCCTCCAGTTCCGCTACGCTACCTGTCCTCTTCTGCGAGCCTTCCGTTCACGTACTTGTGAAGGATACTCGAAATCAGGGTCTGGTAGGGCAGGCCCTCTCGAACGGCCGCCTTCTGGAGCTGGGTCAGATCTCGCTCCGTCATCCGGATGTTCACCCGCTTGTCCTTGCGTAGCGTAGCCGCTGCAGCCTGGCGGATTTCCGCAGTTTCCCGCTCGAAACCCGAAACTCGCTCCCATTCGCCTCTCTCGACCGATTCGAGTATCTCCTTTTCTTCCTTCGTCAGTCTCATTGCTCGTCCTCTTCCAGGTATTCCTTCGTCATCTTGCGGCTCGGAATGACAGTCTTCAGAAAGATGACCTGGTCATCCTCCACGAACGGGACCAGGCACGCATAGCCCTCGATGTTCACAATCATCACCTTCTGTCCCGAGTACCTTTTCTGGTTTGGATGCTCCAGGATGTCCAGCAACCCGCCGTGGCTCAGATGGTAGACAACATCCTCGAACGAGACTCCTCGCACTTCGACAAGCCACCGGTTCTTCTCGTCACTCCAATCGAGCCGCTTCATCATCCAATAGTATGACGCTGTGTGCTTTTTGTCAACAGGCTTACTGGGTACTCCTCAGGCCTCACGCATGAGACAGCAAAGGCCTTCTGTGTCTGACTTGGAACCCCTTTGCGGGGTGGCTGCGGGAAGTGGCCGGCGTGATCGGCGCTCCCGTAAGTCAGTCATCATCCTTCACTTAGCAGGGGCACCACGCGGGTCTCCGCTCTGCCAGCCCCTTCTAATGCCTGAGGACATTGGGATGAGAGGGGTCCTCAGGCCGGGAGGGGGGCACGGGGGGAGGGTGCGACCGGCTCGCCTAGAGCTTCACCAGCCTGATGGTGGCGGAGGCGTCCCCTGCCTGCTACAGCCTTCCAAGAAGGAGCCCTGCCGCAAACCCGCCACCTACGGCCGTGACTCACAGGAAGCGGGAGGAGGTCCACCGCGAGCGCGGCCCTGGGCGACTATTGGAACAGAAAGCTCGTGACCGAGAGGCAACTGAGAGGGCTCCGCAGAGACGAACACATGTAGGGCAGCGGCCGCCCTACTCGATGACCACGAACCTCCCCGCGGCCGTGAAGTCCCCGGACTCCATCCTGACCATGTAGACCCCCGGCTGAAGCTCCCCGATCCCGACCGCCTGGGTCCCTCCGGAGTATGTCGAGCTGACTCTCCCTACCAGCCTTCCAGCTATGTCGAACACCGAGAGGCTGACCAGGGAAGCCTCCGGGATACCAAAGCGGATCACGACGCCACCCCCGGAGGGATTGCTCACGGGGCCCAGCAGCACGGGAGCTTCGGGCTCCGGCTCCGCAACTCCCTGTGGATCGTAGCTGAAGGACACATGATCGAGCTGCGGCGTCAGATACCCGCTCAGGGTGTAGAGGTTCACCCTGTACTGCAGATACCTGTGGTTCCCCGTCACGTAGGGGTCCAGGCTGCCGGGTGAGGTGATCTCCCCGGACCATTCCCCCAGTGACCCGGGGGAGTCTCCAGTCCTGACCTGGAACGTGAGCGAGGTGCCGGAGGGCTCGTCGGACACCCAGTCTATCGTCCCCCAGTCGGGCCAGGTCTGCGTGTCCAGGATCGAGGACTCGAGAGAACCTGCCGGAGAGTAGCCCGTGAGATCGTACCAGATGCCGTGGATTGCCTCGTCGGCCACCACGGCATCGGGTCTGCCATCGAGGTCGAAGTCGGCATCCTCGATGTCCCTGGCGTAGTAGCCCCAGTCGGACAGCAGATGCTCCGTCCACGACAGCCCGGCCCCATCCGCGTTCTCCCAGTAGATGACCTCCTCTCCGCCCCAGCTGGTCCCCGCAGTGCCCAGCACGTCGATGTCGCCATCCAGGTCCATGTCCGCGCAGTGAACGCAACTGGCTCCCACGAGATCGGCCCTGATCACATGCCTCTGCCACTGCGTCCCGATGCTGTCCAGGTTCTCGCACCAGACCACTTCCCCGAAGTGGGGAGGAGGAGTGTTCGGGTGCGAGATGGCGCCCAGCACATCGATGTCTCCATCTCCATCGATGTCCGCGCAGTCCGCATGGAGGGTGTTGGTCTCGTGGTCGTACACCAGGTGCTCCTCCCAGCCTCCGCCGCTTCCATCGTTCTCCCACCAAACGATCTCCCAGGATGCAAGGCACCCGACCAGGTCGCTGTCACCGTCAAGGTCTATGTCGCACGGCACCACGCAGTAGGGATTAAGCGTACTCCCGCCCTGGACCACAACGTGTCTCTCCCAGGACAGGCCGTAGCCATTGAGGTTCTCCCACCACGATACCTGATCCGGTGAGCTGAAGCCTGTCGCAGCGATGTCGTAGTCGCTATCTCCGTCCAGATCGGCGACACTGACATACTTGGCTCCGTTCAGGCTGTCAGTAACCAGATGCCTGTACCACTCCGATCCCGTGCCATCGTTCTCGTACCAGACCAGCTCGTCCTCCCAGAACCAGGAGGACACGACGTCAGGATCACCGTCGCCATCGATGTCCGATACCTCGGCGGCATACGCGCCGCTCGGGCCGATCTCGATGACATGTCTCGTCCAGATCTCCCCCGAGCCATCGGTGTTCTCCCACCAGGCAACGAGCTCGAGGCTCCTGCTCGACCCAACCAGATCCGAGTCTCCATCGAAGTCCATGTCGCAAGAAGTCAGGGTGTATATGGCTGACGACTGCTGCACATCATGCGTGATTGCCCCGAACGAGATGCAGATCGACCCCGGCAGGCTCTCCCAGTCGACCTGCGTCTGAGTGCTGAACTCGCTGCCCCAGGATGTCACCGGCCCAGGCACTCCCGGCCCTCCCGACCAGTCGGTCTGCACGGCCGTGTCGGCAGGCAGCGCGGCTGCCAGTACGGGAAGCAGGACCAGCGCTCTCGTCACGACCTCCTCACTCCTCCTCCAGCCTGACCCAGCCGATCCTCACAGGCCTGTCGAGCATCCCTCCGTCGTACTCGAAGCGCAGCCACAGGCTGTCTATCGTCCTACCGCTCCAGTCGCCCGAGAGGTCGAACGGGCCTGTCTCCAGCCACTCGCCAGCGGGAAGGCTGTCACAGATGGTCACGCTGTCCGCCACGCTCGACGAGTCCACCCAGCCCAGCACGACCCCGCATGCCGCATCCCGAGACACGCAG
>JAFGKQ010000075.1 GCA_016928495.1 Candidatus Fermentibacterales bacterium | reverse complement strand
TCGGTGGTCCCGCCTCCGGGGAGGGTCTCCGCCGAGACTATGCCGGGGTACCTGAGCCCCCTGACGTCCAGGTCCATGCTCCTCGAGTAGTAGTCGGAGATGAGCTCCCCGGCGACCTTGGTGATCCCGTACATAGTCCTCGGCCTGAGAACCGTCTCCTGAGGCGTGCCCTCCCTGGGTGTCTCCGGGCCGAACACGGCTATGGAGCTGGGCACGATCACGCGCTCGACCCCCGAGGCCCTGCAGGCCTCCAGGAGGTTCAGCGTGCCGTTCATGTTGACGTCCCAGCAGAGGAGGGGGTTCCTCTCCCCCGTCGCGGAGAGTATCGCGGCCATGTGGAAGACGGTGCGGACACCGTTCTTCCGGAGAGCCGCCTCGATCCCGGCTCTGTCCAGGACATCCAGGCGCAGCCAGGGGCCTGCTCCGGCGAGAGCGCGCGGAACATCCTCCCTGATGTCGCTCGCGACGACCGAGTCAGGACCGTATCGCTCCCTGAGCGCCGGCACCAGCTCGCTCCCGATCTGGCCGGCGGCACCCGTGACCAGCACCCTGCCCGCAGTGTCCACGATAGAGCTCCTTAACGGAGTGGCTGGTTGTTCTCGAAAGTGTCGGACCCGTGGCTACGGATCAGCCCAGAAACTACAAAAAGGGCCGGGGCCGAACAAGACGAGAGGGACGGCTCACGATCAGGACAGGGGTCTTACCGAGAGGATCTGCGCTCCCACGCTGATGCGCTCGACCACGTCCATTCCGTGGCTGACCCTTCCGAAGGCCGTGTAGCGCCCGTCCAGCCTGCTGCACCTGTCCAGCATCACGAAGAACTGGCTGCCGCCGGTATCCGGCCCGGCGTCCGCCATGCCCACGACTCCGGCCTCGTATCTCTCCAGAGACCTCTCGTTGGGCAACACGTATCCCGGGCCCCCCGTGCCATTGCCCTCCGGACAGCCGGCCTGGGCCACGAAGGCGGGTATCACCCTGTGGAAGCGGATCCCTTCGTAGAAGCCGGTCTCCGCGAGATGACAGAAGCTGGCACACGTGATCGGCGCGACGTCCCGCCAGAGCTCGACAGTGAAGCTGCCCTCCGTCGTAGTGACAACGACGAACGCGGGCACAGCCACCGTGTCCGGATCGAACGGAAGGGGCTGCGCGGGATTCCACGCCGCCGCCGTGACGGGGCTCACGCCGGGACCCTCGAGCTGCCCGAGCAATACCTCGAGGCAATCCCTCAGCTCGCTATCGGACTCGCCCCTTTCCGCCAGAAGCGCCCGCGAGAGCTCGACGACTCTCCCGTTGTCGCCCTCCGGGTCCGCGAGGTAGTAGAGATAGCCGCAGGGAACCAGCCAGTAGGGGTCCGAGAGCCACTGGTCCACCATGAGGGAGCAGGGCGCTCCCCCGATTGCCAGAAGAGCCTCCTGGGCCGCCGCCCTCATGGAGGGGGCGTCGCTCGAAGCCAGCGCCATCAGGAGATCGAGGCTCTGCTCCCCCAGTCGGGCCGCTGCCATGCAGGCGATCGGCCCCTCCGTTCCGGCCAGGCTCTCCAGCGCGAGGCGACCATCAGCCAGCCCCTCCTCATCGAGTCTCGAGGCCGCCGCAAGCGCCACCTGCGGCACGGGATCCCGAAGAAGCGGAGCGACGAGATCGAGAGGAGCTCTCGTTGCTGCCTCGAACCTCACCGCCCAGGAGGAAGCGCTCAGCAGCTCCTCCAGCTCGCTGTCAGAGGAGGCGCAGCGTGCCGCATGGACCTGGTCCGCCACCGGCATCTCCCTCCAACCGGAAGGAAGGTCGAGATCCAGGCCGATGGCACTCCCGTATCGCAGAAGGTCTCCTCCCCGCGCGAGATGCTCGAACCCCCCGGTTGCCATGCGCCCCAGTGCCTCCAGGGCGAGAGATGCCGCGAGCGAATCGGGCATTCCGGCCAGGCATCCGGCGATCGCCCCGAGATCTGCATTGGAGAGCTCGACTGACGTGCCCGAGGCGCTCAGATGGATGATCTGGCGAAACAGCGCCCTGGCCCAGGCCGGCCCGGGGTGAGCCTCCAGCCACGACCCGGGATCGGATGGCAGGCTCGAGGAGTACTCCTGCTCGAGTGGGTGTCGCGCAGGGCCGCCCCGGTCCAGGCCCAGACACCCGCTGGCCCAGGCCGCGTGCTCGACGAGATCGGTCTCCAGGCCTTCCGGATCCTCCAGGATGGACTCGAGCCAGCCGGCTACGTCGGGTTGCCCCGGGAGGTAACCCGACCTTGCGACGAACCTGATCAGCTCGATTGGCTCGCTCTCGATTGCGACAAGAACCTGGCCCTCGGAGGGCGGTGAGATCTCGAGCACCCAGAGGCAGGCATCCGCGAGGCAGATACCGCTCAGCACCGTAAGGACGGCCGCTAGAACGCAAGTGGTCTCAGTCGTATTCCCGCTCCTCCTCATCGTAGCAGCCCTCTTCCCCGCCATCGAAGCCGGCGTCCGGATCACGCCCCGTCTCCGCCAGTCTCGCCACGGCAGCCATGCTCTCCAGGTAGGCCGCCACCAGCTCCCTGGCCCGGCTCTCGTCGCGCTCGAGCACCATGACCAATCCCCACCTGGGGTCCCGGACCATCGCGATGCCGTCGAGCATCGGAATCTGAAGGTCCATGATGGCCGCCTCCAGACCCTCCTCCTCCAGGAAGGCCTGAACCGAGAGAGCCTCGAACTCGCTGCCGGCCTCGAAGACCGGCACGAGCTTCTCCTGGTCGAGCTCACCCACCATTACACCCTCCGAATCGGGCAGCAGGAGCCACGCGGTTTCGCCGCGCTCCTGTCCGGGTCGAGGGCCCGGCGCCGGGCCCCTTGCTCTCATGCGACATCCTTGACGTTTGCTCGCTCCCGGTCAAGACTACTGTCGAAGGATGAGGACACGAACGAGGGGGTGCCCTCCGGGCTGAGATCATACCCCATGAACCTGATCCGGGTCATGCCGGCGCAGGGATCGATGCTTCGAAACACCCCGACTGGTCAGGACGCTCCCGCGGAAGAAGAGATCTGGAGGATCGAATGAGCCCCACTACGCTGAACAGGCTCGCCAGTGGCAGCACTCCCGAAGTCCTCGAGCGCGTGGCAAGGGACGAAGGAGTGGACCTCGAGTCCCTCGCCAGTAGCGTTCTCGCCGGAAGAACCGTCGTTCCGGCAAGCAGGGCCAGGGAGCTGGAGAAGCCCTGCGGCATAGGAGAGGGCCTCAGGGTGAAGGTCAATGCCAACATCGGAAGCTCCGCCGACTCCGACTCGACCGAAGCCGAGCTCGAAAAGCTCCGCATCGCGGTGGCCTACGGCGCCGACACTGTGATGGACCTCTCCACGGGCTCCACCTGGAGGGATACGCTTGGAGAGATCGCGGCCAGGAGCCCCGTGCCGCTCGGAACGGTTCCGTTGTACCAGGTCTTCGGCGAGGTGATACGCAGCGGCGGCGACGCCGCATCTGTGACCGAGGAGCAGATGCTCTCGGCCGTGGAGGAGCACTGCCGGGCGGGTGTTGACTTCCTGACGCTTCACTGCGGAGTGACCAGGAGGGCCGTAGAGCTCCTGCGGCGAGAGGGCCGGCAGCTCGGCATCGTCTCCAGGGGCGGCTCCCTTCTCGCCGAGTGGATGGAGGGCAACGGCCGCGAGAACCCCCTCTACACGAGATTCGATGACCTGGTAGAGATGCTCCGTGAGTACGACGCGGTGTTCTCGCTGGGCGACGGCCTGCGCCCGGGCTGCCTCGCCGACGCCACGGACAGGGCCCAGATGGAGGAGCTGATCACTCTGGGCGAGCTGCAACAGCGCTCTCTGCGCGCCGGAGTCCAGGTGATGATCGAGGGTCCCGGCCATGTTCCGCTCAACGAGATAGCGGAGAACGTCAGGATGCAGAAGAGCCTCTGCCACGGTGCTCCCTTCTACGTGCTCGGTCCCGTCGTGACCGACATCGCCCCGGGCTACGACCAC
>JAFGKQ010000074.1 GCA_016928495.1 Candidatus Fermentibacterales bacterium | reverse complement strand
GCCCGTCGCGCTCGAGCACGACGACCTCTCTGCCTTCAGAGGCGAGGATATCCGCTGCACTGAGGCCTGCCAGCCCGGCGCCCAGGACTGCGACCCGCCCGCTCCTGCTGCGCTCCTCTGTCATTACCCCTCCGGGTTCCGGCTAGTCGGTCCAGACCACTCTGAGGTCGTTGTCAGGGGACAGTGGGGAATGCTCCCGGATGTAGTCCAGTACCGACTCGAACAGTGAGTACCCGGTGTTCACGGCCGAGTGAGTGATCAGAACATCATACCCCACGTTGCCGGAGGCCAGGTAGCCCGTGGTGACGAAGGTGTAGACCTCCGCGGAATCGACGGGCTGACCGTCTATCAGAAGCTGCTCGATCTTCGCCATGTCTTCGAGAGACTGGTTCCTGATCGCGGTGGCGCCACCGAGCTCCATGTCCCTTCTCCTGCCCTTCATCCCGGTCTCGAGGACCTCGAGCAGCTCTGCACCGGTAAGCTCGAAGACGTAGAGGTCCTCGTCGAAGGGCAGAGCCTCGTAGACGATCCTGGGAGTTATCGGGCCGCGAGGGATCACGGCTCTGATCCCGCCCCGGTTCATCAGCGACACGTCCGCTCCCGTTCTCCAGAGCATGGCATCCGCGACCAGCCTGCCGACAGGATGCTCCGCAGGTCCCCGGGAGATCTCTGCGGTCGCCTCGCCGATCACCTCGTCCATGCCCTCTTCAGCGACGTCCCGGAACGAGTCGAGCATCTCCCGGACTTCCTGATCGAACCAGTGCTCGTCGTGAAGGAGGTTCACGTAGGCTTCGCCGTTCTCGGGAAGGTCGTAGCCTACCAGCATCCGGGTCTCCGGGTCTATCGCGAGCCGGATCCTGCACAGCCCGGTGCCGTTCGCATAGCCCTGCACGACGATGGTGTGAGTGACCGGATTGACCCAGGGCTGCCTCAGACCGTAGTGGATGTGCCCTGACACGATGAGATCGATGCCTCGGATCAGCGTGGAAAGCTCGGCGTTGTTCATCGCGAAGGACTTTTCGTACTCCTCCCCCCGTTCCCATGCCTCGAAGATGCGCTGCTGGTAGACCTCAGGATCGGAAGGCTGACCCAGATGGGAGAGCAGGATGACGATGTCGGCACCTTCCTGCCGTACCTCCCCGATGTACCTCTCGACCGTCTCGATCTCGTTCAGGAACAGGTACCCCTCGAGCATGGATGCGTCCACAAGGCCGTAGGTGTCGCTGGTCGCCACGCCTATCACCGCGATCCTGACGCCTTCGAAGTCATAGAAGACGTAGGACTGTACCGGGTCCGGAATGGAGCCCGTCTCGGCGCTGACGAAGTTGCAGGCTACCACCGGGAACCGGGCCATGTCGGCGAGCCTGATGGCGTTGTCGGCACCGTCGTCGAAATCGTGGTTCCCGAGGGTCATCAGGTCGTATCCGACTTCGTTCATCCACTCCATGACGAAGCTGCCCGCGTCGTAGTTGCCGATCGGCGTGCCCTGGTAGATATCGCCGGCATCGAAGAGGAGGCAGTACTCGCCGGCTTCCTCGCAGTCGCTCCTGACCCGCTCGACGTACTCGGAGATGTGAGCCCCGCCTCCGATCATCGGAGGGAAGTCGGGGTTGAGGAAGCTCGCCGCCCTCGGCGTTATGCCTCCATGTATGTCATTGGTATGAAGAATAGTCAGGTAGAAGATCCCCGAGCCTGCCGACGACGTGAACAGGGCAGCCGACAGCAGCAGGAGCCAGGCTCTCGCAACGGGGATCCCGGGCAGGTGAGTTCGCGAGGCTAGCATCGTCTCCCCTCCCTCACAGCTCGAAGCTCCTGCCGATCGAGATCAGTATCATCGTGCTGCTCTCCTCGACCGACAGGCTGTCGCCCTCCTCGAAGGAGGGAGAGGGGAAATCCGAGGAAGGAGTATAGGGGAAGAGGTCGGGGACCGAGGCTTTCCTCCATCTCCTGGGGCTGAAGCTGAGGCCAAGGTCCAGATCCCAGTCGGAGAGCCTGAAGCCCATGCCGGCGGAGAACCTCACGGCATCCAGAGCTCTCGATATCGGGGAGCGGTCGAAGCCGAAGCCGAACCTGACCGCAGGCCCGGCTGGAATCAGGTGCTCGACTCCTGCCGATACGCCCCATGAGTCGTCGAGGCCCATGTCCGTGCCGGCATATTCCGCCTGCGAATCGCCTGACCAGTACACACTGCCCGTGAACGTGGTCCTGAGCCTGCTGCCGGGGACGTATATGCCCCCGAGAGAGAGCCGGAGCGGAAGCTCGACCGTCCCCCCGGGTGTGATCCCGTCGCCGTGCTCGTAGCTGAGGTGCTTCTCTACCCCCGCGATGAGCGAGAGGCGCGCCAGGGGAGCGTACTGCACCGAACCCCTGGCGACAAGGCCCGTGATGTCGTGGCTGTCGCTGATGAGAACGTCCTCGATCGTCGGGTCGACGTATCTCTCCTCCCAGGTCAGGTTCCTGCCGCCCGTGACGTACCCGGCTCCCAGACCGAATCCCAGAGCTTCCGACGGGATCAACCCCAGAGCCACGGACACCTCGTTGATCCTGCCGGAGGAGCTGAGGATCTCCTCGCCGGTCTTCACGTAGCTCTCGCTTCGGAGGATCCTCGAGTACTCGTAGTCGAAGGACCGTGGGACTCGCCATCCGAAGCCGATTGCAAGAGCCTCGGGAAGCCAATCCACCCCGCGCAGGCTCAGGGCAAGGCCGGCGGGAACGAAGTCCGCACCCTGGTTGTAGGCTGTCTCGGACTCGCCGAGCAGGCTCCCGAAGCTGTCGTACACCCTCACGGAGCGCCGCTCGATATCGAAACCCAGTCCTCCGGACAGGCTGACCGAGAGGCCCGAGGGTGCCCTTGCGAGGAGAGCCGGATTGGAGAGCGCACCCATCGGGGAGAGGTCCAGGGCGGACTGGCTCATGCCCAGCGCGCGTGCGGAGCAGCCCGGCCACGGGTTCCCCTCGTAGAAGAGCTCGGGGATCCCCGCGCCGGCAACAGGGGCAAGAGTCATCGCGAGAAGCCCTGTGGTCAGGATAGCTGCCAGTGATCTCATCGTTCCTCCCCGGCTACCAGCGGAAGTCCAGCTGGCATCTGAAGCCATAACTCGTGACGTGGTCCCCGAAGTCGCGAACGGGGCTGCCCGGATCGCCCTCGTAGTAGTACTGATCGTCGGGGTCGGGACGATAGAGCCCGTTGTGGGGATAGAAGGTGTCCTTCCTCAGGACTCGCAGGCGGAGCTGAAGGTAGTCGGAGAGCACGTTCTTCAGCGTCACGTAGAACTTGGTCCCGTGGCCGTCGAGGAAATCGATGCCGGTGTCCTCGAACTCCCACTGGCTCATCCCGCTGGTCGTCCAGAGAGTCGTTCCTCCCAGCAGGGAGAAGGACTCGGTGAACCTGTGCTCCCACTTCGCGGTCAGGTAGCCTCCGGTCATCAGCCGGTCGTCCCCGTAGGCAGGGTTGGGCGTGAGTTGAACCAGGCCGTACCTGAGGCTGAGATCGAAGAAGTCCCTGCCCTCCGGCAGAGAGAAGCAGCGCAGGGTGAGCTCCTGTGTCCTCGATGTGGTGGGCACCACATCATGCATCTTCTGCTTGTCCTGGAACTTGTACTTGAGCCTGAAGCGCAGCGGGAACACAGGTCTGTACTCGATCTCCCCCTGGAACCTGTAGTTGTCGAAGTCGTAGGGCAGGGAGCGCCAGACATCGAGATAGACCTTCGGGAAGACGATGTGCTGCGACAATTGGAAACGGCTCTCGAGATACAGCCCTTCCTCGGGCTTGGGAACCGGCCAGGCCATGGCCTCGGAGAACAGAGGGTCGTTGAGGTAGTAGGGCTTCTCGAAGACCGTATCGTCGAAACGGGTCTGCTCCGCGAAGCCCCGGCAGAAGGGGTTGGTGTAGCCCTGATCGTAGTGTCTGAAGGCCCCCGTCAGGTAGAAGTAGTTGTTCTGCCATCTCATGCAGCCCAGGCCGGCAATTGCGCCGTTGTCCTGGCGGGCCAGCTCCCCCTCGAGGGAGAACGGGCCCAGGACCGTCTGGCCCGAGGCCGCAGCAACCGATAGTCCATCACCCGCATCGAGCGCATCGTACTCCGGGCACTCCCAGGAGTAGCCGTCCCCGGGGATATCGATGAAGCCTGCATCCGGGACGAGGGAGTCGGACCAGGAGACGCTCATGGCGCCCACCCCGATCGCGGATCCCGTCGGGAGGACTCCCCCGAGGTCCAGGAAGGCGTAGCCCCCGAGGGTCGTCTCGTCCAGCATCGAGGCCATCGCGGAGGTCCGATACTCCGACAGGGTGAGCATGTTCGGAGTGCCGTCCAGGTTCATGAGAGCGTCCCTGGACGTGCTGCTGAAGAAGCCGTAGGCGACGAGCGGCAGGTACCTGAGCTCGACGGCGGCCCCGTTCAGGTCGAACTGCCTGGTCGAGGTCAGGTCGGAGTGGAGCCCCCAGGTCCTGGAGAGCTGTCTGTACCACCACTCGTCGGTGTTGTCGATCATGAGTCCCTGTCCGAGCGTCAGCCTGTAGTTGCCCAGGACTGCCTGGCGTACGGGCCCCAGGTGATGCAGGGAGAAGCAGGCCTTCGCCACGTCGAAGCTCTCGTCCAGGTCGCCCATGTCCATGCCGCTGATCAGCTCGTGGCCGGCCGTGGAGAGTCGGCCTCTGGATAGCCTTGCCCCCGCGCGCAGCCTGTCACCGAGGCCGATGCTGACGCGATGGGCCCAGCCCGTCGTCCATCTGGCGGCGAGCAGCTCCTCCCGCTGCCCTGTCAGGCTCTCGTGCAGGGAGGCGCTGTCCACTGGGCTACCGGTGTAGTCACGCGACCCCGATTCGAGGTCGAGCAGGGCGGAGTCCAGGTCCGACAGTCTGCCCTCGAGGCCCGTCTCCTGCGCATCCCTGCCGCAGCCGGCATCCAGGATCACCCTGTAGTTGCCGAAGAGCTGCATCGAGGAGAGATCCAGATCCCTCGTGCTGACGAAGTCCCTCATGTTGCGGTAGCCGTAGTAGGTAAGGTCGTCGATTCCCCTCAGAGACGTGACCGACGAGACGGGACCTGACTCCCTGAGCCTGCGCTCGACCGCGACAGCGTCGATGAGGCTTACCCTGTCGAGCTGCCTGAGGTCCCAGGCAGAGGAGGCGTTGATGGGCATGGGCCGGACCAGGAGGCTCTCCCACATGTCGACCGCGGCATCGCCGGGTCCGTCCTCCGCGGCCAGCCTCTCCATGACATCGTTTACGCCCGGCGGTATCCTGCCCTGCCCGGGCGGGAACACGGCGAAGCCTTCTCGCAGTCTGGCGAGCTCCACGGGGCCGAAGCCCGGCAGGTCCATCACCTCGTATACCTCTTCCAGACCGCCCGTCCGGAACACGTACTCCAGGAGGACATCCGCCTGATGCCCGGAAAGCCCGGCGATCTCCATCAGCTGGTCCCTGGTGGCGCTGTTGAGGTCGATCAGCCCGGGAGGGGGAACTGAGAGGACGAGCACAAGAAAGGCCAGGCTAGAAGCCATAGCTGACTCCGAGCTGGTGTGAGGGCGGAAGCTCGGGATGGCTCTGGATCGCGTACTCCAGAGAGACTCCCGAAACCTCGGCGCCGAGCCCGCCTGAGATGGTCACCGGATCCGTGTGGACGCCTGCCCTGAGCACCACCGGGCCCAGCGGAAGGGACTGGCCGACGTGCAGCCGGAGACCCCTGAAGTCGCGGCTGAGCCCGAAGAGCGAGATCATGCCGGCCTCGGGCTCGTATCCGACGCCGACGTCCATTCTCCTCTGGAGTCGCTCGTCGCCATCGCTCCCGATCCTGGCTCCGAAGGGGTTCCTCATCGAGAAGCCCATCCTCCATCGCCCGTAGATGTTCACCCTGGCCCCCAGGTTCCAGGCAACGGCAGATGCGCTTCCATAGGAGCTGATGCCATCAGCGATCTCCGCCCTGCAGAACACGGGCTGAATGCCGACGGCCATGTCCCCCGTGAGCTGGAGGGCGGCCGTCAGTGAGAGCATCTGCTCGCTGTAGAGGTCGCCGCCGAAGTATCGCACGGACAGGGCCAGTGCCGTCCTGCCGAGACGGGTGCCTCCCTCCAGGCCGTGAGTGGCGAAGTCGAAGCTGGTGAAGGGAAGCCTGCTGGCTGCAGAGACTCGCGGGCCATCGATCGTAGCTGCAGCAGCCGGGTTGAACATGACCGCCTCCAGGCCGTCCAGGACCACCCCCGCGCCGCCCATGGCCTGGGCCGGCACGCAGAGCTCGAGCTCCTCGAAGGGTGACGCAACCACACCGGAAGCTGCCGACAGAAGCAGGGCGACCAGCACGGGCAGGTGAGCGCTGCAACGTGAGATCCTCATGCCTGCGACCTCCTACTCGGAAAGCGGCGAGGCTATCACCACTGTCTCCGTGGTGGTGAGCCTGTCGCCCTGCTGATCGATCCCGACGAGAAGCACGAGGTAGGGACCCATCGGGAGCATCTCGTCGGCATC
>JAFGKQ010000073.1 GCA_016928495.1 Candidatus Fermentibacterales bacterium | reverse complement strand
TAGAGCCCCGGCTCGACGGTGAAGACCATGCCCTCCTCGATGGGCTGGGACACCAGGCACTCGTCGTGGGTATCGAGGCCGAGGGAATGCCCGATCCGGTGGTAGTAGACCCTCTCGAGCTCCTCGTCGGTCTCGATGATGCGCCTCTCCTTGAGCCTCTCGCGGTAGAAGGCGTTGACCTCCTCGTTCCACTGCCTGTGCTCGATGCCCGGCCTGAGGAGCCGAATCGCCTCCTCCTGCACCTCGATCACCAGGTCCATGAGCTGGCGCTGCCTCTGGCTGTAGACTCCGCTCACGGGGAAGGTCCTCGTGATGTCGCAGTTGTAGAGGCCGTTCTGCGCCCCGAAGTCCACCAGCAGCATCTCGCCGTCGTTGACCACCTGGTCGTTGTCGGGGTAGTGCAGGTAGGTCGCCCTGGGACCGCCCGCGACTATCGGATGGAACGCGGGGTCCCTCTCTCCCGACCTCGTGAACTCGTAGATCAGCTCGGCCTCGAACTCGTACTCGACCATTCCGGGCCTCAGGACCCGCACGGCACGCTTCATCGCGCGGTTCGCGGTCGCTACGGCTCCCCTGATCATGTCCAGCTCGGCCGGCTCCTTGATCATCCTCTGGGCGAAGATCAGGGGAGACAGCCTGCCGAGCTCGAGATGAGGGAATGCCGAGAATATCTCGTTGGCCAGCCCGAGACGGGTGCTGGAATGCCCATTCTGGATGCCGTTGACCGGGAAGTCGACGAAGACCCGGCCCATCTGGTTCCTGACAAGGCACCTGTCTATGAAGCTCCGGACGCCGTCGTTGGTCCTGCAGGTCTCAACGCCGCTCAGGGCCGAGGCCTGCTCCGGGCTCAGGCGCACCCCCCACCAGCGCTCGTACTCCGGGTCATAGGGGTCTATGAAGAGGATCTCGAGAGGGTCCTGACCGGGTTGCGCCGCCATCACCAGCCAGGTGTCGGGCTGGGAGATGCCCGTCAGGTAGTACAGGTTCTTGTTGGGAACGTAGGCATGGTGCCCATCCGCGCTGCTCGGCTTGGAGCTTGACGGAGGCACTATTGCCAGGGAGTTGTCCCCGAGCTTCTCCAGCAGCCTCTTGCGCCTGTCCCTGAATGTCTGCGCGCTGAACATGGCCTGTTTCCTTCCTTGGCTGATCGCGTCAGGACTCGTTCTCGCGGAGCGGCAAGCGCCGCAGTCTCTACCTTACTCCGGATGAGGGCTCTGGCAAGGCCCTGAGAGGATTGACCCGGGCGCTCCCCGCGAACAGCGTCCGGTGGTCACCCGGGAGCATGTCGGAGAAGCAACACGGGAGGTAGCGATCATGCTGACAGGGCTGGCGGAGAAGACGAGATCGTACAGGAGGTTCGAGGAGGAGAGGCGAGTGGATCCGGGCACCCTCCGGGAGCTTGTCAACCTGGCAAGGCTGGCTCCCTGCGCGGCCAACCTGCAGGTCCTGAGGTTCTCCATGGTCACGGCGAAGGAAGCCTGCGCCGGCATCTTCCGGACCCTCCGGTGGGCGGGATACCTCGAGGACTGGGACGGACCGGAAGAGGGCGAGAGGCCGGCCGCCTACATCCTCGTCCATTCCCCGCAACAGGAGGCGCCCTATACCGGGATAGACGTCGGCATCGCAGCGGCCTACATGGTGCTGGGCGCCATGGAGAGAGAGCTGGGGGCCTGCATGCTTCTCAGCTTCGACCGAGAGGCCCTGGCAGGTGCAGCCGGCCCTCCGTCGGGCTACGCCACCAGGCTGGTCATCGCCCTGGGGTCTCCGGGGGAGCGGATCCTGCTGGAGACGGTGGGAAAGGACGGGAACATCCGCTACTGGAGGGACGACGACGGCGTTCACCATGTTCCGAAGAGGCCGCTCGATGACCTGATAGCCTCGAACGACATCCGCTGACTGACGCCCCATGCGAAGGGGCCGGTCCCGGGACCGGCCCCTCCATGCCTGGCGGGCGAATCCGCCGACGCAGCTACTCGGAAGAGGAGATCTTGATCTTGCGGTGCAGCGCCTTCTCCTCCTTGGGCAGCACTACGCTCAGCACGCCCTTGTCGAAGCTGGCCCTGGCTTCCTCCGCCCTGACATCGCAAGGAAGGCCGATCGTCCTGGAGAACGCGCCGTACACCACTTCCCTGTGGTGGAACCTCTTGTCCTTCTCCTCGATCTCCTCGCGCTTCTCGCCCCTGATGGTCAGCATCCCGTCAGCGACCTCGATCTCGACGTCGTCGGCCGCCATTCCGGGAAGCTCGGCCTTCACCTGTATCTCCTTCTCGGTCTCCGACAGCTCCACCGAGGGCGCCCACTCGCCCCGGGCATCCGCCTTCTCCATCGCCCAGGGGTGTGCCAGGTCGAACCAGCGGCCCATCTCGTCGCGGAGCACATCGAACGGTGTGAGGTAGCCTCTTCTTCTCGCCGGAAGATCTGCCATTTCTTCCGCTCCTTCCCTTGTCTGTCGCGTCCTCGGATCGTGACGCGCCCTATTTCCGACAACGTAGGGAGCAAGATGCATTCCATGAGGCAGCAGAAGAGATCTGACGTCAACCAACTGTCCAACAATCAAATAGCTTCAAGATGGGTGCGGGGGCCACGCTCCGCTCGTGGCCCCCGTGTCATTCTGGCGCGGCCCTTCTCTATTTGGCCGTGACGCTCACATCGTCGAACAGCACGCACGGCAGAAGGGAGCGGCCGTTGGGCTCGTGGATCCTGTCCTCGATCGCCGCGACGTTCCTGAACAGGTCGTAGGCGTTCCCGGATACCATCCCGTCACGCACCCGGCCCGCTATCTCTCCGTTCTCCACGTAGAGGCCGGGGTTCAGCCCGATC
>JAFGKQ010000005.1 GCA_016928495.1 Candidatus Fermentibacterales bacterium | reverse complement strand
GAGATCTCGCGTAGCGGCATTGCGACCCATGACCTTTCCCCGTCGCTGTTCCTCGAGAGGCTCATGGCGAGCCTGCCGGAAGGCTGCCGGGTGCGCATGCTGGCTGTTCAGCCGGCTTCTGTAGCCTTCGGGGAAGGGCTGAGCGGGGAGCTCGAGCAAGCCCTCTCGGCCCTCCTGAAGCTATTATGGGGACACAACACTTAATTCCGGCCGGCGCTCTTCAGGCTGGCGGCCGGGCATCCCCCTGAGCAGGTCGCCCGGACGGCGAGCCTCATCAGCCCAAGGCGAATTAAGTGTTGTGTCCCCATAACTACCCATAACTATCCCCATAACTCTGCGCAGAGGGCGTCGATGCCCTCTCCTGTCCTGGCGGACACTCTGAAGCAGCGGACGTCGGGGTTGAGGCTCCTGCACTCGGCCTCGACTCGATCCGGATCGAAGTCCATGTGTGGCAGCAGGTCCATCTTCGTTACGACGAGCAGGTCTACCCGAGAGAACAGGGGCGGGTACTTCAGGACCTTGTCGTCGCCCTCGGGGAGGGAGAGCAGCCCTATCTTCAGGTGCTCACCCAGGTCGTAGGTGCTGGGGCAGATCAGGTTCCCCACGTTCTCTATGGCCAGTATCCTGCACTCGGAGGGTATGACCATCCTGTCGAAGGCGTCGGATATTCTCTGGGCGTCGAGATGACACGCCCCGTGTGTCTCTATCTGATAGGCGACCGCTCCTGCCGCGCGTATCCTCTCCGCGTCGCGCTCCGTCTGGACGTCACCCTCGATGACCGCGATTGCCCGGCCGAACCTCCTCACGAGAACCTCGAGGAGAGTGGTCTTACCCGCGCCCGGAGAGCTGATCAGGTTGAGAACGTTCAGGCCTCTCTCGTCGAAGCGCTTCCGGTTGTAGGCGGCTATCCTCCGGTTCTTCTCCATCACCGGGGAGAGCACGCTGATCGTCTTTCTGCCCTTGCTGTCGCTCATGAGGGCTCCTCTTCCACCTCTTCGTCCTCGTCCGTGAGTATCTCCACACTGTCCACGGAGAACTCCCGTCCGCTCCTTATCGTCCTGTTCATGGAGCCGCAGGCAGGACATGCGCAGTAGAAATCGGAGGTGGAGTAGGATGCTCCACAGTCGCTGCACCGGAGGCTGGCCTCGACCTCGGTTACTACGAGCCTCGGCCTCCCGAAGCCCCTTTCGAGCGCGATCTCGGTGAAGCAGAAATCCAGCGCCTCCGGGGAGATGCCCGAGAGAACGCCGATGGTCACCTTCACCTGCTCGAGAGGCTGTGCCCCGCCGAGCGCTCCCGAGATGAGGTCCAGCATGTCAACGGCTAACGAAAGCTCATGCATTCGATTATACTACAGGCTCTTTCCATCGGATGACCCGGACAACCCGGCACCCAGATGCCGGGCACGAACCGGGAGAAGATAACCAACTGCCGGCTCCGGGGGGAACCTCGGGTTCGCCAGACCGGGGGAGGGCGCATTGGCATCCGGACAGCAGAGAGTCCGGCTGAGGTGCATCGTCAGAGGCGCCGTTCAGGGCGTCGGGTTCAGGCCTTTCGTCTACCGCCTTGCCAGGTCCGGGGGGCTGGATGGGTGGGTTATGAACGGTCCGGAAGGCGTAGTCGTCGAGGTCGAGGGTGATCCCGATGCGATCTCGCGCTTCCGGACGGCCCTCACGACGCAGGCCCCGCCCAGGTCGCATGTAGCCGGCGTGGAGAGCAGCTACCTCGATGCGGTCGGCTTCGAGCGCTTCGAGATCAGGCAGAGCGATGCCACCGAGGCCCCTTCGACGAGCGTGCTCCCGGACATTGCGACATGCGGGGACTGCCTGAGAGAGCTGTTCGATCCCGGGGACAGGCGCTACAGGTACCCCTTCATCAACTGCACGAACTGCGGGCCGCGATATAGCATCATCGAGTCCCTGCCCTACGACAGACCCGGCACCGTGATGCGGGAGTTCGAGATGTGCCCGTTGTGCCGCGCCGAGTACGAGGATCCCGAGAATCGGCGCTTTCATGCCCAGCCCAACGCCTGTCCCGAGTGCGGGCCACGGCTCGAGCTGCTGGAACCCGGAGGCACGAGACTGGCGATCCGCGACGAGGCTCTGTCCGTGGCCGTCGAGGCGATACTGGATGGCCGCGTGGTTGCCCTGAAGGGCGTAGGAGGCTTTCAGCTCGTCTGCGACGCGAGGAGCAGCCAGGCGGTCTCCAGTCTCCGGACAAGGAAGCAGAGGGGCGACAAGCCATTCGCCCTGATGTACCCGGACATCGAAGCGCTCAGGGCTCATTGCGGAGTCAGCGCGTGGGAGAGGGAGCTGCTTCTCTCGCCCGAGAGCCCCATAGTGATTCTGGACAGGACGATAGAGTCCCGGGAGGGTGTTCTCGCCCCCGAGGTGGCTCCCGGCAACCCATGCATAGGAGCCATGTTGCCCTACAGCCCCCTGCATCACCTTCTCATGCGGGACCTGGGGATCCCCGTCGTCGCTACCAGCGGCAACCTCTCCGAGGAGCCCATCTGCATCTCCAACCCGGAGGCCCTGGAGCGTCTGGCGGGAATCGCCGACCTGTTCCTCGCCCACGACCGGAGGATCGCGAGGAACGTCGACGACTCGGTCGCCAGAGTCGTCCTCGACAGGCCCGTGATACTCCGGAGAGCCAGAGGATACGCGCCCATGCCGCTGGACCTGCCCTCGTCGGACGGGCCCACTGTCCTCGCGGTCGGCCCGATGCTCAAGAACACGGTCGGGCTCGGGGTAGGGAATCAGGCATATCTGAGTCAGCACGTGGGCGACCTCGAGACGGCAGCCTCCCGGACCGCCTTCAGAGACGTGGTGGAGGGCCTCACCGGCCTCTACGCGGCGACACCCGGCATCGTTGCCTGCGATCTCCACCCCGACTACTTCTCCACCCTCTTCGCGTCCACTTCGGGGGTTCCCGTCGTTCGCGTGCAACACCACCTCGCCCATGTGCTGTCCTGCATGGCGGAGAACCACCTGGAGCCGCCCGTCCTTGGCGTCTCATGGGACGGAACAGGGTACGGCCCCGATGGCACCGTCTGGGGCGGAGAGTTTCTGGCGGTCGGAGACAACGATGTTGAGAGAGTCGCCTCTCTTCGCCCATTCCCTCTTCCCGGAGGCGACGCCGCCGTGAGGGAGCCGTTCCGCAGCGCTATGGGCCTCCTGATGGAGATGAACGGCGGAAGCCTGGACGGACTTCCGGAGCTCGGCTGTCTCGAGCGACTCGATCCCGCCGGCCTCGATGCTCTTCAGAAGGCCGTGGCTGCCGGCATCAACTCCCCGAGGACCTCCAGTGTCGGAAGGCTCTTCGATGCGGTGGCCTCGATATGCGACCTCTGCCACGTGAACCTGTTCGAGGGTCAGGCAGCCATGATGCTCGAACACGCGATCCGAGAGCCGGCCCGGGAGAATGTCCTCTCCGACCGGACGGATCCCGGCTGGCAGAGAGAGGGTGCTGTGGCCGGGACGCCGCTGATCGTCGACTGGGAGCCGATGGTCCATCTCATCCTGACCATGAGGCTGCAGGACACTCCGCTGGAGGTCATCTCGAGGGCCTTTCACGACTGGCTCTCGAGCGCAATCTGCGGGGTCGCGAAGCGAGTGGGCGTTTCAAGGGTGGCACTGACCGGCGGATGTTTCCAGAATAGGTATCTGACAGAGAGAGCGACTATGGACCTGGAGGCGGCAGGACTCAGACCCTACCGGCACCAGCGGGTGCCTCCCAACGACGGCGGGGTGTCGCTCGGCCAGCTCGCAGCCGTTCGCATGGGTCTCTACCGTTGCTTCAGCCAGCTCCCCGGGAAGGGTGATTCCTGATGTGTCTCGGCGTGCCCGGTCAGATCATCGAGATCGAGGAACCACAGGATGGCCTCGGTGGAGACCTCCTGGACAGGCGTGGCAGGGTCAGCTTCGCCGGCGTGGTCCGTGAGGTCTGCCTCGCAGGGGTGCCCGACGCGAAGAAAGGCGACTGGGTCATAGTGCATGCCGGCTTCGCTCTCAACACTCTGGACGAGGAGGAGGCCGCGGAGGTCTTCGAGTACCTGGGCCAGATCAGCCGCATCGCGAGGGAGGACTCCCTCAGCCGTGACGGTCCTGCGGAGCCTTAGTGAAGTTCGTGGACGAGTACAGGAGCGGGGAGGCGGCGACTGCCTACGCCGAAGCCCTGCACGACATCTCGACCTCGGACTGGACCATCATGGAAGTCTGCGGTGGGCAGACCCATGCCATCGTGAGGTTCGGGATAGACAGGCTTCTGCCCGGCTGCATCACCCTCGTCCATGGCCCGGGATGCCCCGTCTGCGTCACGCCCGTGTCTCTCATAGACAAGGCGATCGAGATCGCAGCGTCTCCGGGAGCGGTGCTGTGCTCTTTCGGGGACATGCTCAGGGTACCCGGCAGCTCGCGGGACCTGTTCTCCGCACGTGCCGAGGGCGGGGACGTCAGAACCGTCTACTCGCCCATGGACGCTCTCGACATTGCCAGGCAGGAGCCGGAGTCCAGAGTCGTCTTCTTCGCGGTCGGTTTCGAGACCACGGCCCCGGTGACTGCAGCAGCCGTTCTGACCGCCAGGAGAGAGAAGCTCCTCAATTTCTCGCTCCTGGTCGCGCACGTCAGGGTGCCGCCCGCCATGGAGGCCGTGCTTTCCTCTCCTGACAACAGGGTCCAGGGCTTCCTTGCCGCGGGTCACGTCTGCACGGTGATGGGATACGGGGAGTACGGGCCGATAGCGTCACGCTTCGGGGTCCCTATCGTGGTCACTGGCTTCGAGCCGCTCGACATCCTCCAGGGAATACACATGTGCGTGCTCCAGCTGGAGAAGGGGGTCGCCGGGGTCGAGAACCAGTATGGAAGAGCGGTCCGCCCGGAAGGCAACCCTGCCGCTCGAGCCCTCATGGACAGGGCCTTCGTTACCGTGGACAGGGCCTGGAGGGGACTGGGCGGCATCCCGCGGAGCGGCCTGGGGCTGAGGCCAGAGCTATCCGGGTTCGACGCGGAGGAGCACTTCGGGAAGGCCCGAGCCGAGCTGGACGACGTCACGGCCGGGAGCTGCCTGAGCGGCCTCGTCCTGAGGGGCGCCATTCAGCCCGCGGATTGCCCTTCGTTCGGCCGGGCCTGCACACCGGAGCACCCGCTGGGGGCGCCGATGGTGAGCTCTGAAGGAGCGTGCGCTGCCTACTACCGCTACGGAAGGAACCGTGAGGAGGAGCATGACTGAGAAGCGGACCCCTCCGGATGGCTTCGTGCCTGCCTGCCCTGTTCCCATCCCGGACTACCCCAGGGTGACGCTGGCACACGGGGGAGGCGGCAGGCTCATGCACGACCTGATCGAGAGGATGTTCGTCGAGCTGCTCGACAACGAGCTTCTCGGCCAGCGCCATGATGGGGCGGTGGTCCCCCCGGTCCCTGGCAGCGGCAGGATCGCCATCACCACCGACTCCTACGTGGTCAGCCCCCTGTTCTTTCCCGGAGGGGACATCGGCTCGATGGCCGTCTACGGAACCGTGAACGATCTTTCCATGTGCGCGGCGCATCCCAGCGCTCTTACACTGGGGCTCATACTCGAGGAGGGGCTGGAGATGGAGCTGCTCTGGCGCATCGTCCAGTCCATCGCGGCCGCGTGTCGTAGAGCCGGCGTGGTGATCGCCACGGGAGACACCAAGGTAGTGGAGCATGGAAGCTGCGACGGCATCTACATCAACACCGCCGGCATCGGAACGGTCCCCGACGGGCTGGATCCGCCTTCGCCACGCAGGGTCCGTCCCGGCGACTCGATAGTGCTCAGCGGCGACCTGGGCCGCCACGGGATTGCGGTGATGGCCGCCAGGCAGGGCATCAGGTTCGACTCCCCGGTGCGGAGCGATCTGGCGCCGCTCAACGGCATGGTCTCCGCTCTGATCGAACGCGGAATCGAGCTTCACTGCCTGAGGGACCTCACTAGGGGGGGGCTGGGCAGCGCTCTCAACGAGATCGCCACCGCGGGGATCACCCTGACCGTGGACGAGGCTCTGATCCCGATCTCGGAGCCCGTGCGTGGAGCCTGCGAGATACTGGGATTCGATCCTCTCTACGTGGCTAACGAGGGGCGCTTCATAGCGATCGTACCGGAATCGGCGGCGGAGGACTGCGTTCGCACCATCGGGTCCTTCGAGGACGGGCGAGAAGCTCGCGTGGTGGGCAGGGCGATCGAGGGCAGGCCCCTGGTTACCATGAAGAGCATGATCGGCCCCGAGCGCGTTCTGGACATGCTCAGCGGGGAGCAGCTTCCCCGCATCTGCTAGGCCCGTATCCCGTCGTCCGGGCTTCCCGGACACTCCGTCCCGAGATGGCTGCTGCGAGCCTTGCTTCCCGCTCTGAGGCTCTTTAGTTTCGTCAAGCCGCGCCCCATGGTGTGGCCATCTCAGGCCCTCTTCTCATCCAAGCAATGGGCTGCTGGCCGGCGGTAGCCGGCAACCACGACAGGGAGGCAAGTCGGACAGGTTCGAACAGCGCGGGGTGTCCGATCGGAGACCCCGGAGCAATCGCAAGGGGAAGGGACGCTGATGAACAACGCGGTCATATCGATTCCGGAGCCGGAGAACGAGCCTGTGAGGAGCTATGCTCCGGGAACAGTCGAACGGAAGCTGATCGTCAGCAAAGTCAAGGAACTCAGGTCCAGCGAGATCGAGATTCCTCTGATAATCGGGGGCAAAGAGGTCAGGACCGGGAAGCTCGGGGACTGCAGGTGCCCGCACGATCACGGTCATCTTCTGGCCAGGTATCACATGGCCGGCGCGGACGAGGTCGGGCTCGCCGTGAAGGCCGCCGCCAACGCCTGGAGGGACTGGTCCGAGCTCGACTGGCGCGCTCGCGCCGCCATTCTCCTGAAGATGGCCGAGCTGCTGGCGGGGAAGCACCGGATGACCATCAACGCCGCCACGATGCTCGGGCAGTCCAAGACCTCGCATCAGGCCGAGATCGATTCCGCCTGCGAGCTGATCGACTTCTTCAGGTTCAACCCCTGGTACATGGAGGACATCTACTCCAGCCAGCCGGACTCCTCTCCAGGGGTCTGGAACTTCGTGGAGTACAGGGCCCTCGAGGGCTTCATCTTTGCCGTCACCCCCTTCAACTTCACCTCGATAGCCGGCAACCTGCCTACCAGTCCTGCCCTCATGGGCAACACGGTTCTGTGGAAGCCCGCCTCCTCGGCCGTCTACTCCGCGTACTTCCTGATGAAGCTGTTCGAAGAGGCAGGGCTCCCACCCGGCGTGATCAACTTCATACCCGGAAGCGGCGGCAAGGTCGGCAACCCCGTGATGGCCCAGCCGGGGCTCGCCGGCGTGCACTTCACCGGCTCCACCGCGGTCTTC
>JAFGKQ010000004.1 GCA_016928495.1 Candidatus Fermentibacterales bacterium | reverse complement strand
GAAGCTGCTCAATATCGACAGGCGCTGGATCTTCCTGTTGATCGGCATCGTCTGCATCATCCCCTTCCTCCTGAAGATCGGAATGCCGGTCCACCCGACGGATGAGGTTCGCTGGATCTTCGACTACATCGAGGGTCTCGGTCCCGAGAACGCGATCTTCGTCGGCTTCGATTTCGATCCCGGCACGCAGGCCGAGAACCTCCCGATGGCTGTGGCCATCGTCAGGCACGCGTTCTCACGGGACGTGCCGGTGTTCATGACCGCCTTCTCGCCACTGGGGCAGGGCATGATCCAGCAGGGCTTCGACTACGTGACCGACCCGGTGACCGGGGAGTACTACCGGAGTGTCGCCTGGGACGAGTGGTCCGGGATCCGGGAGCGCGGCATCGCCGCGAAGGAGGACATCGTCCAGGCCTGGGAAGCGGAAGGCAACTCGCTTCCCGATGGCGCCCTGGGCTGGGTGTTCGAGGGTCGTGACTACGCGCTGCTCGGCTACCAGCCCCTCTTCCACCTCGTGATACTCGGGATGTGCTCCTCCATAGCAGTGCAGTTCCCCGTCGACATGGGTGGCCATACGGTTCCGGAGATGCCCATGCTCCAGGAGCACAAGAGCCTGAGGAACGTCGACCTCGCCGTGACGCTGGCCGGGTCGAGCGCGTGTCTCTCCTGGATAACCTACGGAAGGGAGAGGGTCGGGCTTCCCATCGCGTTCGGGGTGACGGCCGTGATGGCCACGGACTACTACATCTACATCCAGTCCGGCCAGATCGTAGGGCAGATGGGGGGTCTGAGGGGAGCAGCCGAGTACGAGGTGCTGCTGACCGAAGCGGGGCACACCTCGACAACCGACAAGGCGTTCCAGGGAATGGACGTCCAGTCGGCCGCTCACGTGCTGATCCTCCTGCTGGTCCTGCTGGGCAACATCGCCTTCTTCGCCGGAGGCTTCCACAGGAAGGGCATGCAGCTGAAGAAGAGGAGCCAGTGATGGGCTACACCGACATAGGCATACTGGTCTCGGCCATCTTCACGCTGGCGGTCTACTCCTTCCTCTACAAGGAGAACCCGCTCTACAGGCTGGCCGAGCACCTGGTAGTAGGAGTTTCGACGGGCTACTACGTCGCGGTCACCTACACGAGGGTGATAGGCCCCAGGCTCATTGACCCGCTGCTCGCCGGAGAAGGCTGGGTCCTGCTGATACCGGGCTTCCTCGGGCTGCTCTACATAACCCGCTTCTTCTCCAGGATCGCCTGGCTGTCCCGCTACCCGATGGCCTTCGTGATGGGCACCAGCATGGGCGTCGGCTTCCCTCTGACCATGAAGGCCATGGTGCTCAGGCAGCTCGAGGCCACGGTGTTCCCGATATTCCAGCAGGGCATGTCGGCCGATATCGTGATCGGCAATGCCATCATCATCCTCGGCACGCTGGCGGCTCTCATCTACTTCTTCTTCTCCAGGCCGCACAAGGGACCGTTCTTCGGTGGCGGGTCCAGGATCGGCATCTGGATCATCATGATCGGCTTCGGCGCGACGTTCGGGTTCACGGTCATGGGGCGTATCAGCCTTCTCATCGGCAGGATACAGTTCCTGCTCGGTGACTGGCTGGGGATAATAAGGTAGCAGGGCACACCGTCCCGGCCGGGGGTGGCGCCATGCGGGAGCTTGCGCTCGAGCTTGTTGCCCGGGCCGTCTCTGTTGGCGGCGTGCGCTGCGACGAGAAGCTCGACCTGTACTGCGGTCCGGATCTGATAGGCTCGATAGTGTCCACCGGCAATGCCGCGATGGTGGAGATACACGCCCATCCCGACGATGCCCGCGTTCTGATCGAGGAGTGCCCGGGATGCAGCCCCTCGGGTGACTCAGCGAGGGCGGCGCTCGGATGGGTCAGTTTCGTGTTCGCCTCCGGAGCGGATCCCTACCTGCTCTCCTTCTTCGTCGAGTCCGTGAGATCGGCCCTGGACAGACTCGAGGCCGCGAGGGAGGCAGGCAGGCCAGATCCCTGACGGGAGGATCCATGTCATACGAATCCAGCAGGACGAGGTTCGACTACTGCCCCGTGGAGAACGGCGCAGCGCTCGAGGAGTACGGGCGCCTCATGGAGCAGACGGGGCGCCTGGCCTCGGGGATAGATGGCTCCTCGAGTGCCTACGCCGCGCTGGTCCTGCACTGCTCGAGGTTCCTGCTCAGGCTCGATGACGATGTATGGAGGAAGGTCCCCGGGGGATACGATCCTCACGCCTCGCTGAATGCCCTGCTCGCCTCGAATCTGGAGCTCTTCCCGGGCCTGAGGGGCGAGGGGGCCTACGAGAGCAGCTTCGCCAACCCCGTCTACTGCGCCCGGCTTTTCGGGCTGGATCGCGGCAGGAGGCTCGCGTTCCTGGCCAGCTCCCTCACCGGGGCGCGGGCCGCAGCGGTCAGAGGGCTCGCGTTTCTGTTGCCGAGGTTCCATGCGCTGGTCAGCCGCATGTGGCATGAGCGAAGCAGGGTTGCGCCCGACGGGGCTCCCGATCTGGAGAGCCTCGACGGTATCGTAAGAGCCTTCGAGGACTTCGACCGCACGGCGGAGTACACCGCCATGAACAGGCAGAGCTTCGACCCTGGTGCCCGGCTTCTGATGGACGTCCTGGAGGGCAGTGACCTCGAAGACCCCAGGTACCTCTTCGACCTGGGCTGCCTCGTAACGGGCAACGAGATAGAGACCTCGAAGTTCCTGGCAGCCCTTGGTGGGCCCGAGACGGAGAGGCTGGCCGAGAGCGTGGCCTCGGCCTACGTCAGGGGCTTCGAGGCCGAGGGCAAGGACATGTCCGG
>JAFGKQ010000072.1 GCA_016928495.1 Candidatus Fermentibacterales bacterium | reverse complement strand
AGCGATGGGCTTCCGTCGAAATCGCTCCCGAAGCCGACACCGTCGGGGCCCGCGATCTCGAGAGCGTACTCGAGATGCATGGCGACATGTTCCAGTCCTGCCTGCTTCCCCAGGAAGGCCGGGGGGAACGTGATCCCGATGACCCCTCCCCCGGAGGCAATCTCCCTTATGTCGTCCGTCGGCAGGTTCCTGGGGTGGTCCCAGACCTCCCGGCAGTTGCAGTGCGTGGCGACCGTGGGCAGACCCGTCAGGAGCAGGTCCCTCCTGCTCCGGTCGCAGAGGTGTGAGACGTCCAGGACGACTCCCGCTTCGTGGAGGCGGGCAGCGAGCTGCCTCCCCCTGGCCGTCAGGCCCACGGAGGAGCCTATTCCTCCCCCTAGCGAGTTCTCTCCGTTCCAGGTGAGGCTGGCGACGCCAAGCTCGCCGATGACGTCCTCCAGGTCCGGAAGCCCGAGCAGAGGCTCGCATCCCTCCGCCATGAGAAACAGCTCGGGAGCGTCATCAACGTCCGGAATCCCGGCCGCAATGCCGTCCCAGATCCCCTTCATCCTGTCCCATGCTGCCGCATGGTCCGGCTCGGCCTCCGCGCAGGCTGCAAGCACTATTCCCGAAACCCTCGAGGAGAAGGCTCTGGGCAGGTCGAGCTGCGTCGGGCGGGCAGTCCCGTTCGTCCCCTCGAAGAATGAGGACGCCTGATCGAGCCTGGCAAGGGTATCGGTGTGTCCGTCGAAGATCATGGGTTGCCCGATCCGCTGCGCCTCAGGGTGATGACCCGGCTTCACCGGGGAAGAAGGTGTTGGTAAAGGTCCTCACGATGTCCTCCGACTTCAGCATGAACAGGATCACGAAGACGAGGATCACGACGAGCCAGATGAGCCTTGCCGTGCTGCCGGCGCCGGAGTGCCGTTCCTTCCAGTCCCTGACGAGGCTCATCGGCGGGCCGCGCGAAGGGCGCCGCTCTACCAGCTCCTGAGGGTCATCGAGACACTGAATTCGTGCCTTATCGTGGGCAGAGCGGGAATCTCTATGGAGTCGTCGTAGGTGATGAAGATCCTGCCGCCCTGCTCGTGCGGTGGCGAGGTGCGCAGGATGATGTCATCGTACGAATTCCTCTTGTAGGCCAGCCAGCCGTTGCGGAACTCCTCGAAATAGCGGTTCGCAGGCATGTGCCTGCTGGCCCCCCTGATCTCGTCGTGGACATCGTTCATGGCAGCCTTGACGCCGGCGGGCCCCAGAATGAAGAAGTCAATGGCCTTCCATGCGGCCGAGACGATGGTCAGAGCCACCGCCAGGAACGCGATGGTGCTGAGCCCTATCTTGCCCGCTCTGCTTCTCGGTCGGTTCATCATGTTCGCATCACCATCCCGATAGAGTTCTTCTGACTATCTCTTCTGCCGCATCGGCCAGCAGTCGCGCCTTCGCATCAACGAAGGTCTCCGTGTCCGGGTCGTATATGACCCACTCGGCTACCGTCTCCGACTCGAGGAGAGCGACTTCCTGAACCCGGTCCTCGAAGTCGATCCTCACGCTGATCTGCAGCTTGTACTCCTCCACCACCTCGGAGGAGGTGTAGGAGTACGGGGTCCTCGAGAAGCCGGTTATCACCGCCTCGAGAACAGCGTCGGCCCCGGAGCTGACCACGGCCAGCCTGCCATCGGAGACCATAGCCTCGACGACGAGCGATGTCAGCTGCTGCTCAAGCCCGTACTCCGAGGTCTGGCTCCGCATCTGAAGGATCGTGACGGTCGTCAGGTGGCCGGGCAGATTGCCCCGCACCCCGTAGGGGCATCCCGCGCAGAGCAGGACAAGGGCAACTGCGACAAGGCTACACCTGTTCGTCATCGCGAGGGCCCGTACCCGAGTGGCCGAAACCCCCCTCTCCTCTCTCCGATCCGGGAAGGCCGTCTTCCTCCACAACGTAACTCCAGCACGGCACGCGGGCAAGAACGGCCTGCGCGATGCGCATCCCTCTGGAGATGCGAACCGTCTCCGAGCCGAGGTTCGCGACGATCACGCATATCTCTCCCCGGTAGTCCGAGTCTATGGTGCCGGGTGAGTTGAGAACGCACAGACCGTGATGCAGGGCCAGGCCGCTCCTTGGCCTCACCTGCCATTCGTAGCCCTCGGGTATGCAGACCCGCAGTCCGGTCGGAACGGATGCCCGCGCTCCGGGCTCCAGGTCGAGATGCTCGCCAACAGCGGCATGGAGATCGACTCCGCTGGAGCCGGGGGTCGCCCTGAGCGGCAGCGGCAATCCCCTGCCGTGGTCCAGGACCTCGATCCTGACGACGGGCTCGGAGGCCACCCCTACTCCTGATCCACGTCCTTCATGGTCAGGTTGATCTTGCCGTCGGGTCGGACTGCTATGACCCTGACACGCACCCGGTCGCCCTCCTTCATCACGTCTTCGACCTCGCGGATCCGCTCGTGGCTTATCTCGGAGATATGGAGAAGACCATCGGTGCCCGGCATGATCTCCACGAAGGCCCCGAAGTTCATGATCTTGCGCACGGTGCCGTTGTACACGGCTCCTATCTTCGCCTCGCCGGCTATGCTCTCGACGATCTCCAGCGCTCTCTGAGCCGCCACGGAGTCAGTCGAGAGGATGGTCACCCTGCCGTCGTCCTGGACGTCTATCTGGACTCCGGTCTCCTCCGTTATGCCGCGAATCGTCTTGCCTCCCGGTCCGATGAGCTTGCCTATCTTCTCGGTGGGAATGCGTATGGCTATGCAGCGCGGCGCGTGAGGGCTGAGCTCCGGTCTGGGGACGGAGATCGTCTGCGACATCACTCCGATGATGCGCTCGCGGCCCTCTCTGGCCTGCTCGAAGGCCTCGCGCAGGATATCTTCGGAGACTCCGGACACCTTGAGGTCCATCTGCACTGCAGTGACGCCCTCGGTCGTGCCGGCGATCTTGAGATCCATGTCGCCGAGATGGTCCTCGGCCCCAGCGATATCGGACAGGATGCGGTGCTCGCCGTCCTCGACGAAGAGACCCAGCGCGACTCCGGCAACAGCTCTCCTGATCGGAACGCCTGCGTCCATGAGGCAGAGGGATCCCCCGCAGACCGTGGCCATGCTCGAGGAGCCGTTGGACTCGAGGATGTCCGAGACGACCCTTACCGTGTAGAAGAACTCCTCGCCGGGCATGACGGCCCTTATGGCACGCTCCGACAGGGCTCCGTGGCCTATCTCCCGTCGCCCCGGGCCCCTGGCGGGCGAGACCTCGCCGACGCTGAACGACGGGAAGTTGTAGTGGAGCATGTAGTCCTTCATGTACTCGCCGGTCAGAGCGTCTATCCTCTGTGTGTCGCGCTCCCCGCCGAGGGTCGCGGCCACGAGCGCCTGGGTCTGCCCCCTGGTGAAGAGAGCCGAGCCATGAGCCCGGGGAAGCACCCCCACCTCGCAGGTGATCGGGCGTATCTCTCCCGTCTTCCTGCCATCCATTCGGACTCCATCGCTGAAGAGCCTGCTCCTGACCTCGACCGCCTCGGCCCGTTCGACCGCTCTGGCGGCCAGGCCGGCCCATTCATCGTCCGAGAGCCCTTCGGCGTACTTCTGCGCGAGGGTCTGGGTCGCCTTCTCCAGGGCGTCCGTCATGGCCGCGGCATAGATGTCCTTGGTGCCCCTTCCGTAGAAGCCGTCGAAGGCGGCCGAGACGATTCCCCTGGCATCATCCAGGAGGCCGTCGGGAAGCTGCGGCGGCTCGAAGCTGCGCTTGTGCCTGCCAGCCTCGCCGGCCAGCCGGAGCTGCAGCTCGTTGATCTTCCTTGCCTCCGCGCTGCCCAGAGCGATGGCCCTGAGCAGGATATCATCGTCCACCTCCACGGCGCCGCCTTCGAGCATGACGACGTCGTCCCCCCGGACGGCTACCACGAGGTCGAGCGCACTTCCATCGAGCTGTGGCACCGTCGGGTTGACCACGAGCTTGCCGTCGACCATTCCGATTCTCACGGCGGAGACGGGACCGTCCCATGGTATGTCGGAGACCATCAGGGCGGCCGAGGCTCCGATCAGTCCGAGCAGGTCGGGGTCGTTCTCGCCGTCACTGCTGACCACCAGGCAGTAGACCTGGGTCTCGAAGCGGTATCCGTCGGGGAAGAGCGGCCTTAGCGGCCTGTCGATGAGCCTGGCGGAGAGGACTTCCTTCTCCCCCGGCCTTCCCTCCCTCTTGAAGAACCCTCCTGGTATCTTGCCGGCGGCGTAGGTCCTCTCCCTGTACTCGACTGTCAGAGGGAAGAAGCCCAGGTCTCTCGTGCTCCTCTTCTCCGAAACGGTTGCAACGAGCACGGCGGAGTCGCCGTAGCGGACGAATACGGCCCCGTCGGCCTGCTTCGCCATCCTGCCGGTTTCCAGAACCAGGCTGCGACCGGCTATCGTCTCATCAAAACTGAAAAACATCTATTCTACCGAAAACCCTTCTCATCTACTTCTTGTGTGTATCGCCGGGTGCCCTTGCACACGGCGCCGGTCGCTACGGACCACAGACCTGCCTATCTCCGTATGCCCAACTCCTCGATGAGGCTGCGATAGCCGTCGAGGTCCCTTGACTTGAGGTAGTCGAGCAGCCTCCTTCGCTGGCCGACCAGCATCAGGAGACCCCTCCGGCTGTTGTGGTCCTTCGGGTGCAGCTTGCTGTGCTCCGTCAGGTACTTGATCCTCTCGGTGAGGATGGCCACCTGGACATGGGTCCTTCCCGTGTCCCGTCCGGACTCGCCGAACCTGGAGACCATCTCCTTCTTCTTCTCTCCCGTGATCGCCAACTCATACCTTCCCTCTGTTGATAATCTGCATCGCTCTATCCACATCCGACGCAATTCTCGACCTCAGAGCGGCCTCGCCCAGTCGAGGCTCCGGCTCCCTGAGGAAGCACACCAGCTCCGCGAGGACAAGCTCACCATAGCAGTCCGCATCGTAGCCGGGAACGT
>JAFGKQ010000071.1 GCA_016928495.1 Candidatus Fermentibacterales bacterium | reverse complement strand
GAAGAACCGGTGTCATGTCGGTATTCGGTGACGGAGTCTTGGAAGAGGGGAGGATCCGGGGCGCGAAGGGCGGTCGAAAGAGATTCTGCTTCGTTGGGACAGGCCTCCTTCACCTGGAGCCCGATGGGCGAGTCTACCCCTGTTCGTCGCTGCTCGATGCGGCGCTCGAACTGGGGAGAGTGGAACCGGCTTCCGTCACCGAGAGCCTGATGGAAATCTGGATGCACTCGGGAGTCCTGGCAGCGGTGCGGAAGCTGACCGTGGAGAACCTGGCTTCCTGCAGGGACTGCGACATCTCATCTCTTTGCGCAGGGGGTTGCAGGAGTGCGGCCTACTGGGCGACAGGCAGCCTCTCTGGCGACTACCCCTACTGCTGGCTCCACAGGGAGCTCTGGAGGAACCGTGAGAGTCTCGCTTGTAAGCCTTAGCAGGGGCCGTGTTCTCGAGATGCCGCCGCTCGGCCTTCTATACCTCTCTGCGAGCATTCTGGAGTCCGGTCTCGGGGAGGTTGCCCTCCATGACATTCCTATCGTCTCAGACGGGGGCCGCACGCCTCGGGAGGCTGCACTGGAGATACTCGCCGCCGACCCGGACGTGATATGTCTCTCTCTCTGCACTGAGTCTGCATGCTACGCGCGACGGCTGCTGCAGGCCATCCGGGAATCATCCTGCTCGATCGTGCCCGCAGTAATCGGCGGTCCGCATGCCACCTGCGCCCCGGAGTCCTGCGCCAGATCGATCGGCGCCGCAGTAGTCGTAAGGGGGCCTGCGGAGGCTGTTCTCCCGGGGCTGCTGAGGGCAGTCACATCAGGGAGTCCTGTGTCGGGACCCGGCGTGACCCGGTTAGGCAAGTCCTGCATTCTTGATGCCCGAGGCCCCGGTTTCCGAAGCGCCCGCGGCACTCCTCTCAGGCCCGACCGGAGCAGCTACGATCTCCGCATCTATCGCTTCCCGTTCACCATCGTCACGTCGCGAGGCTGTCCGGGGAGATGCAGGTTCTGCGCGACTCAGGTGATTCACTCCGGCAGGTACTACCCGAGGAGCCTGCAGGATGTCTCGGAGGAGCTGGCTGATCTGGTCGAGGAGCACGGTGCCTCCGGGCTGTCCATACTCGATGACGCATTCACTTCGGGTGCTGAGAGAACCAGACGTATGTGCGATGTCCTCGCCAATCACGACCTTCGGTGGTTCTGTGAGTCCAGGCTCGACTCGGCCGAAGAGTCCATTCTGAGGCTCATGGCGGATTCCGGATGCAGGGAGATCCAGTTCGGGCTGGAGTGCTTCGATGAGAGCCTGTCGCGGCTGATTGGAAAGAGACTGCCTGAAGTCCCGGTCGCAAGGCTCGTGGAGATGGCTGCAGACCTCGGGATACGGGTTGCGGTGTCACTGATGATCGGGCTTCCGGGGGACACGGTAGGCATAGTGATGGAGAGGATCAGGAAGGCTGTGGAGCTGGCGGATAGCGGAGCTGCCGCCATCGAGTTCGGTTGTCTCAAGCTCTACCCGGGAACCTATATGTACGAGAATGCGACCAGGCTCGGCTACCTTGAGTGTCGAGACTGGTGGGAGCAGGACAGGGAGGAGCCTCTGTGTTTCCCGAGCAGGATGCTGTCGAGGGAAGAGCTTCTCGGTTTGCAGATGTACGCGAACTACATGGTGAGCCAGGAGTCGAGTGCGATATGTGGAGCGACAGTGACCGTAGAGCAGAGACCGGAGTCCTGAGAGCCGTTGCTCTCGCCGTCATCGCGTTCTCGATATCCGGTCCGGGGTGTGGCGGCTCCGGACCAGCAACCGGCGCCCTGGAGCCTCCGACTCGTCTTCTCCTCACTCCATGCGAGACTCTGCTGTCTGTCGGATCTGACGACTACGATTCGGTCTATTCGATAGACGGGTTCCAGCTTGCTGAAGAGGGTCTGTTCGTGCTCGACTGCGCCGGCCGCAGAGTCGTCAGGCTCGATCCCGGTGGGGAGTGGACCTTCTTCGGGGAGTCCGGTGAGGGTCCCGGCTGCCTTCTCAACCCCGTGAGCTTCGTCGTTTCCGGGGGGACGGTCCGGGTTATCGACGCCGCCCTGGGGACGGTGTGCTTCTCGACGGACGGCGAGTACCTCTCCGATCGGTCATTCTTCGCCGCCAACCTGCCGGTGGCCCTCGCAGCATCAGCCGGGGGAGGGCATGTGGGTCTCATCGCCGAGAGCTCGATCAACGAGCACGGGGATCTCGAAGCACAACTCTCGGTGTGTCTGTTCCAGGACGGAGCCGAACCCGTTGCAACACTCGAGGGGTCTTCCATAACCCTGGATCCCATGGATGTCTCGAACTCGCTCTACGAGGCACTGACTCGCTACCGCTACGCATCGGACCTGTCGTCCGGGGTAGTCTACGTCTCCAGGACCGAGCCCGACCTTGTGAGCATCAGGGGTTACGACTGCGAAGGGCAGGTCGTGTTCGAGTTCTGTGAGAACGCCCAACCGGTCCGGGTGACGGATATCGAAGCGAGCCAGGGATCGCCCATGGCATCAGGCCCTCTGCTCCGGAACCGCGTGGCAGAGGTAAGCCCCGGCGAGTACCTGCCCCAGGTGTCTGAACTGGGTATCGATTCCCTCGGGAACCTCTGGGTTCGCCTGGGAACAGAGGCGGCCCCGACCTTCCTCGTTATCTCAACGGCCACGGAGGAGGTCCTCTACGAAGCCGTGGCCTCCGGCCTGGATTCCGAGTCCAGCCTGATCGAGACGAGCGTCACCCCGTACGGCATTCTGGTCAAGGAAACGGACGAGTGGGGGAACCAGGAGCTGTACCGCATAAGGTTCGTGGAGAGATGATCCCGTGTGATGAGAGCCTGAGTCCTTCCTCGATCAGGAGGAGTCTGATCGCGTCGTCTCTGCGGAGCGGACGGTTCGTCCTGCTCCTGATCATGCTTGTGGCGCTCGGAGGAGCGTTCGTGTGCGGGATTGCCCCGCTTGTTCTCGGGCAGTCCCTGGACGGCATCCTGAGCGACGGGCGGTCGATGACTGTCACCTTCTCCGGTGTCAGGCTCCTTCTGCTGGTAGGGCTGGGGGCCGTCTGTGTCCAGCTCGCCAATCAGGTCCTTCAGAAGGTCTTCTCCAGGTCCTTCATCGATCAGTGGATGCCGGTCGTGTTCAGGAAGATCAGCGAATGCGACCTCCGTGCGCTGGAGTGCCATGAAGCGGGATACCTCAACAGGAGAATGAGCGCGGAGCTCAAGGCCGTGCCAGGGCTCTTCTCCATCGAGATCCCCGGCCTGCTGGAATCGGCACTCGTCATGGCCTTCAGTCTGATCATGCTCGTTCACCTCCTTCCCGGAGTCGCCCTGGTTCTCGTCGGTGCCGGAACCATCCTGGTACCCCTGGGCGTCCTGGTCTCGAGGCGAATGCGCGCTCTTGTCGCACAGGTCATGGAGAGATGGTCGCTACTCGAGGGGTTCACTACGGATATCGTCTCGTCTCAGGTTCAGGTGAGAGCGTTCGGTGCGGAAGAGAGGGTCTGCGACAGAGCCGAGTCACTGATAAGACAGACCACGCACCTCGACCTCCGGAACTCGATCAGGTCGATGCTGCTCCTGTTCCTCATGTTCCTGGTCCTGCTGGGAGGGATGACGGGATTCCTCGTCTACGCCGAGAAGTCTCCGTCGATGGCTACGGCCAACCTCGGTACGGTCGTTTCCTTCCTCGGCTACTTGTGGGTCTTTGCCGGCAGACTGACGGGTACGGCGACAGCCGTTGGGAGGATCCAGTCCTCGCTCGCTTCCCTGGATCGGATGGTCCAGATGCTGGTGCTGCCCAGGCGCGCGATCGAGCCCGGGACTACCGTATCACCCCGGGCCGAGACCCTGGAAGCCCGTCGACTCGGATTCGACCTGGACGGCAAGACCCTGTTCGACGGGGTGAGCTTCTCGATCGGGCGAGGCGACATACTGGCGATTCGTGGCAGGAGCGGCTGCGGGAAGACCACTTTGCTCAGGTCCATGTACGGTCTGTATCCGCTGTCCAGAGGAGAGCTGCTCCTTGATGGAGAACGCATCGATGGGCTCATGGCAATTGGCAGGGATGCCGTGTATCTGCCCCAGGAGGCCAGGCTGTGGAAGGGGTCGCTCAGATCCAATCTCGAGATCCTGGCCGGCAGAGGAGTGACTACGGAGGAACTCGACCATCTCATCGAGCGACTGGACCTCTCCGCCAGGTTCAGCTCCAGGGCGGAAGGTCAGATGGACGTGAGCGGAGGAGGTGGGAACCTGTCCGGCGGCGAGAGACAGCGGCTCGTCCTCGGGGCTCTGATGCTGAGGAGGCCACTGGTAGCCCTTCTCGACGAGCCGACATCGCAACTCGACATGGTCACGGAGGAGCTGATCCTGAGAGCCGTTCGCGAGCTGGCCGAGGCGGGTTCAATCGTGCTCGTCGTCGCGCACCGCCCGGCCGTCGAGGCAGTGTCGACCCGGATTCTGGATCTGGACAGTGTCGGCTCCTCGAGTATGGCTCGCTGCTTGGGGGTACGTTAAGGCCGGTTGCATCTGTTGAGCGAGGTGCTCTGCAAGTCTTGTAGCGGAGACTCGTACCGGAGAACCCACAGCCCATTCGACGCGACAGCAGGCGCAGCGTGAAGGGCGAGAGCCGCGAGGCAGCCTGGCCGGCTCCGGCAGAGCACCCACCTCTGTCCCGTGAGCCCCTGGATTACACGGTCGCCCGCCCGGGGGGGAGATGTGGTCCGAACGCGACTCCTGCTGCGCCTCAGTACGCCACGGCGGCGAAGGCCAGCAGGCCGACGAAGAAGAAGACCAGCACCATCCTGAGCTGTGGCGCCAGCGCCCTGATCCTTCCGGAGAGGCCGCGGCCCGTTTCCGTGAGCACCAGGCGATAGGCGGCGATCGCCAGCGGCACCAGCACCAGGGTCTTCAGAAGACTCCCTGCCGAGAAGAGAGAGGGGGCTGCCTCGAGTGCCCGGCCGTGGAGCATCGAGTGAAGGAAGCCCGCGACCGGCGTCCCGAAAACCCCCGATCCCAGACACATCAGGGCTAGCGCCACCACGACGGCGGTCTCCAGTGCCCCGGGCAGCGGTCCCGGTCCCTGCCGGGCCTCCTCACTCCCGTAGGCCGGCAGGAATATCCTGCCGAGCTTGATGAAGCTGGCCATGGTCAGGAAACCGGTAACCCAGAGCAGGGGGTAGGCGGCGGTGCCCTTCATGCCCAGGGTGATGAAGGCCTTGCTGGCGTAGCCGTTGAAGGGAGGTATGCCGGAGATGGACAGGGCGGCAGCGAAGAAGGCCGCGGCGAAGACCGGCATCCTGCTGCCCATGCCGGAGATCCGGTTGAGGCTCCGCTCACCCGTGAAGCTGACGGCCGCCCCCACGGTTAGGAACAGAAGGCTCTTGAAGAGGGCGTGGTTGAGGGCATGCATGAACGAGGCGGTCAGGCCCACGGCGGTGCCGGCCCCGAACACGGCAAGGATGTAGCCGAGCTGAGAGATAGAGTGGTAGGCGAGCAGCCTCTTCACGTCGGTCTGGGCCAGGGCGCTGATCACGGCGGCCAGAGCCGTGAAGGCCCCTATCCACATCAGCAGCCCCATCAGGTAGTCCCCGCCGAACTCCAGCACGATCCTGACCATTGCGAAGAACGAGATCTTTATCATGGCGCCCGAGAGGATCGCCG
>JAFGKQ010000070.1 GCA_016928495.1 Candidatus Fermentibacterales bacterium | reverse complement strand
GAAGAACCGTTGAGGGAACCTCGATGCGAACTCCGACAGGCCAGTGCCATCCGGCATGGCGGCAGTGACGGCAACGATCCTGTCGTCCTTCTCCCCGAGAGAGACCATGCTGTCGGAGAAGACGGAGGTGAAGCCGGGAGCGGGCTCAGGCTGCTCCTCCCTGATGGACCCGGAGATGCCGTGGAACTTGCTGGCGTTCTCTTCCGCCGGCTCGTAGCCCTTGCCCTTGACAGTGACCACGTGAACCAGAACGGGACCCCGCAGGTCGGTCACGCGCTCCAGAACGGCAGTGAGGGCGGGGAGATCGTGCCCGGGCACGGGCCCGACGTAGCGGATACCGAAGTCGTCGAAGATAGTGGTTGGGGCTATCAGGCTCTTCAGGCCCTCGCCCAGGACGTGTGCCGCGTGACGCATTCGATCACCCAGAGGCACCCTTCCCAGCATGTTCCAGAGATCGTTCCTGAGGCGGTTGTAGGTCGGGTCGGTGATCAGCCGAGTGAGGTACCGCGAGAGGCCGCCGACATTCCTGGAGATGGACATCCTGTTATCGTTGAGCACGACTATCATGTCCGTGCCCGTATGCCCCAGGTGGTTCAGGGCCTCCAGCGCCATGCCCCCGGTCATCGCGCCGTCTCCCACGACTGCCACGATCCTGTTGCTGCCGCCGGCGCGGTCCCTGGCCAGAGCGAAGCCGAGAGCAGCGGAGATGCCGGTGGAGCTGTGGCCGGTTCCGAACGCGTCGAACGGGCTCTCGTCGCGCCTGGGGAAGCCCGAGAGCCCTCCTCGCTGCCTTATGGTCTCGAACTCCGCGGCCCTGCCGGTCAGTATCTTGTACGGATAGGTCTGGTGACCCACGTCCCAGACCACCCGGTCGTCAGGAGGATCGAAGATGGAGAGCAGCGCGATCGTGAGCTCCACGACGCCGAGACTGGGGGCCAGATGGCCCCCGGTCCTGCAGACGGTGCGTATGATGAGCTCCCGGACAGCCTCCGCGAGCTCGATCCTCTCTTCCATCGAGAGAGCCACGATGTCCCTTGGGCCTCTGATGGACTGGAGGTCAATCATCCCGGAGAGCCCCTTCCCAGGGTCTTCAGGTCTTCGCCCTAGCGCCTGCGTCCGGGAAGGTAGAGCGCGAGCTGTGACAGCAGGCCCCAGTCGCCGTCCAGGGCAGCGCAGGCATCGCAGATGCGATCCGCGATCCCGCGGGCGAGCCTGGCCGTCTCGTCTACGCCCAGCAGCGCGACGTGAGTGGCCTTGCCGTGGGACGAGTCCTTCCCGGTCCGCTTCCCCAGCTCCTCGCTGGAGCTGGTCACGTCCAGCATATCATCCGTGATCTGGAAAAGCACCCCCAGATCGTCACCGATCGGGCCCAGGCGGTCGAGCAGGTCCGCCTCCGCTCCTCCGGCGAGCGCCCCGAGCTCGAGAGAGACCCTGATCATGGCCGAGGTCTTCCCGCGCTGCACCTTCTCCACCCAGTCGGTATCGGGGCATGAAGGCGGTGCCAGGTCCCTGTGCTGTCCCGCGACGAGGAAGCAGGGGCCGGCAGCCCTGGCAAGCCTCGAGATCATCCTGGACACGGTCCCCGGGGAGAAGGTCGAGGACAGGAGGACCTCGAAGGCCGTCACCAGCAGCCAGTCTGCAGCGAGAGTCGCTCGAGGCGCCCCCCGCAGGACGTGCAGGGTCGGGACCCCTCTTCTCGTGTCGTCGTCATCCATGCAGGGGAGGTCGTCGTGTATCAGAGAGTAGGCGTGGACGAGCTCCACGGAACAGGCTGCCGGCAGGCAGGTCGAGGCGCTCTGTCCCAGGGCCTGGCATGCGGTCCGCACCAGGAAGGGGCGTATCCTCTTCCCTCCGGCGTCCACCGTGTGACGGGCATCCGTGCCGAGAACGGACCAGGAGGATGCTCGATCATCGAACAGGACGGACAGACCACGGTCCACCCATCCCGCACAGGAGCCCAGCTCCTCGACGAGCCCGATGAATCCCCCGGGATCCCCGGTCCGATCGGTCCTCTGCTCAGTGGGCGGTCTCTGCAGCCCTGACCTCCCTTATCACCGTGACCTTGATCTGCCCGGGGTAGTCTACCTCCGACTCGATCCTCTTCGCTACCACCCTGGCAAGGTCGGCCGCTCCGGAATCGTCTATGATCTCCGGCTTGACGGCTATCCTCAGCTCACGTCCGGCCTGGATGGCGTAGGATTTCCCCACTCCGTCGAAGGAGTCGGCAATGCTCTCGAGCTTGTGAAGCCTGCGCACGTAGTTCTCCAGAGTCTCGCGGCGAGCGCCGGGTCTGGCGCTGCTGACCGCGTCCGCCGCCTGGACGATGACGGCGTAGAGGGTCTCCGGCTCCATCTCCTCGTGGTGAGCCCCTATCGCGTTGCAAACCAGCGGGCTCTCATCGTACCTCCGCGCCAGCTCCATCCCCACTATCGCGTGGGAGCCCTCTGCCTCGTGATCGGCAGTCTTGCCTATGTCGTGCAGCAGGCCGACCCTTCTGGCTACGGAGGAGTCCAGCTTGAGCTCGGAGGCGAGAAGACCACAGATGTGAGCGACCTCCAGCGAGTGCTGATACATGTTCTGGCCGTAGCTCGACCTGTAGCGCAGCCTGCCCAGCAGGCTCACCAGGCTGGCGTTCAGCCCCGAGACGTTGCTCTCCATGCAGAGATCCTCGCCGAGCTTCTTCATCTTCCTCTCCATCTCGGCGGACGTCTTCTCTATCACCGACTCGATCCGGCCCGGGTGGATCCTGCCGTCGGAGATCAGCTTCTCCATGGACAACCTCGCGATCTCCCTTCGGACCGGGTCGAAACAGGAGAGCACTATGGCCTCCGGGGTGTCGTCTATGACGACGTCCACGCCCGACGCCTTCTCGAAGGCGCGTATGTTGCGTCCCTCGCGTCCGATGATCCTGCCCTTCATCTCCTCGCCGGGGAGGTTCACGACCGATACGCAGTTCTCGACGACGAAACTGGCCGAGCATCGCTGGATGGCGGTCGCGAGAATGCGGTTGGCCTGGTCCTCGGCGTGCCTCTCGGCATCCTCGAGGATGCGCCTGGAAAGCCGCCCGGCCTCGAGCTGGGCCTCCTCCTGGAGGTTCGAAAGAAGCAGGCTCCTGGCCTCGTCGCGGGAGAGGCCGGCTATCTGCTCGAGCAGTCTGTTCTGCTCCTCCGTCAGCCTGTTGACCCTCTGCTGCTTGGCGCTGAGAGACTGCTCCCTGTCGGAGAGACTCCTCTCCTGCGACTCCAGCCCGGATTCCTTCCTGTCGAGCTTCTCCTCCAGCCTCTCGAGCCTCTCGGTCTTCCGTAGCAGCTCGCGCTCCCTGGCATCGAGGTCCTGCCTGCGCTGCTGCTGCTCCTCCAGCAGCGAGGCCCTTTCCTTGGATATCCTGTCTCTGCCCTCGAGAACCGCTTCCTTCTTCAGGGTCTCCGCTTCTCTTGTCGCCTCGGCGACGATACGCTCAGCCTTGTTCTCGGCGCCGGCGATCTCCTTCTTGACGAGCAGCCGCTGGAGCAGGAACCCCGCAACAGCGGCCGCCACCATTAGCACGTATGCTATCCAGGGCATGGCGCAACTCCCGTTCAGGGCGCAGAGAGAATCTATCATCAACGGTGCTGCGACAGGGACGACCCTCGGCCCGCAAAGGCTGCGCTCCTTCCCGGGCCTGCCGCGACCGTGGGAACACCCCTCACACCTGCTTCGTCAGGAGTGAGGGCTCAGTCCGACTTGCGGGAGCTTTCCGGGCTGCTGGTCTTCTCGAGTCGGGATGAGGAGCCGGAGCGGGAAGACTCCGGAAGTCCGGGGGAAGCCTCTTCCCGCCCGGACTCCTCGTCGGTTTCCTCCAGCTCGGCCTCGATGAGGTCGGCGAGTCTGGACAGGGAGCCCCTGTGGCCCTCGTCCAGCTCCCGGAGCTGCTGCTCTTTCTGGTAGAGCTCATCCGTTATGTTCAAGGCAGCAAGGATGGCAACCTTGGCCGTGGAGGCTACTGCCATGTTGTCGGTCATCTCACGCATCTTCATATCTACGTAGTGAGCGATGTCGGCGATGTAGTTGCCGTCACCCTCTCCCCTGATGGCGTACTCCCTGCCATATATGTTGACCCTGACCGGGGAAGGGGTCTCCCTGCTCACTCTAACCGCCCTGCTGCAGGTTCTCGAGTTTCTCCAGCACCCCGGCAAGCCTCCGCCTGACCTCGCTCCGCTCGCGCAGCAGCCTGGCACTGTGCATCCTGAGGACGTTGACGGCCTCGGGGTCCTCGACGGAGGCTGCTCCCGACTTCTCTACCGTGAGCCTCTCCTCGAGTTCCCTGACCCGCCCGATCAGCTGCCGCCTCTCGGTCTTCAGTGCCCTGAGGCGAACCAGAAGCCTGTCCACCGCCTCGGTAAGCCTCTCCAGCTCTGCGCTGCCTTTAGTCATACGGTGCGCCGGTTCTTTCGATCAGGAGGCGGCTCTGACCACCTCCACGAGCCGGGCAAACGCGTCCGGCTCGTTGACCGCCAGGTCTGCCAGCATCTTCCTGTCTAGCTGCACCCCGGCTTTCTTCAGACCATATACGAAATCCCGGTACGTCAGGCCATGCTGCCTGACCGCGGCGTTTATCCGGGTGATCCAGAGAGCGCGGAAGTTGCGCTTCTTCGTTCTCCGGTCGCGATAGGCGTACTCGAGTGCCTTCTTGCCGGCATCGGAGGCAACGGTGTAGAGCCTTCCGCGCCCGCCGAAGTAACCCCGTGCGGCCCTGAGCGTCTTCCTGTGCTTCCGGCGCCTGCTGACTGCGTTGGTGACCCGGCTCATCGATTGCCTCCAGGGTTTCCGGCTACGGAAGCAGCTTCCTGACCCGCCTGGCGTCCTGTGACGACAGCAGGCCGGGCTTTCTCAGGTTCCTCTTCCTCTTCGCGCTCTTGCTGGTCTTTATGTGGCTCGCATGGGAGTGCCTGCAGCGGATCTTGCCCGTGGCGGTCCTCTTGAACCTGCGGGCGGCCCCCTTGTGAGTCTTCATCTTCGGCATGGTGGATCCTAGCCTTTCTTCTCCCTTACCGGCGACAGGATCATGGACATCAGCCGTCCCTCGAGCACAGGTGGCTTCTCCACCACTGCAAGATCGCTCAAATCTCCCGCCAGTCTGTCAAGGAGGTCCTTGCCCTGATCCTTGTAGACCAGTTGGCGCCCCCTGAAGACCACGGTGGCCTTGACCTTGTACCTGTCCGAGAGGAACTCGCGGGCGTGCTTCATCTTGAAATCGTAGTCATGGTGCTCCGTAGTCGGCCTGAACTTGATCTCTTTCAGCCCGCCCGAGTGCTGCTTCTTCCTCGCCTCCCTCGCCTTTCTGTTCTGCTGATACCGGTACTTCCCGTAGTCCATTATCCGGCATACCGGAGGATCGACGTTGCCGGAGATCTCGACAAGATCGAGCCCGGCTTCCGAGGCCATGTTCATGGCCTCTCCGATCTCAACAACGCCCACATGCGAGCCTTCGTCGTCTATGAGTCTCACGCGCGGGCTCCTGATGTCGCCGTTGACCCTGATCTTGTTCCTTATGAGCCGAAACCTCCATCCGGTATGTCCGGACGCCTGCATGCGTCCTCGATCATGGCCAGCGCTTCCCGCAGGGGCATCGAGCCGATGTCGCCCGCCCCGTGTCTCCGGACTGCCACGCGCTCGCCAGCGACCTCCCTGTCTCCGATCACCAGCATGAACGGGACCTTGCGCTCCTCGGCCTCCCGCACGCGGAACCCTACGGTCTCGCTCCTGAAATCGCCACTTGCGCGGAACCCGGCCTTGCGGACGCTCTTCAGGACGCTCTCCGAGTAGGCCTGATGATCGCGCGCAATCGGAAGAATAACCACCTGCAGGGGAGTCAGCCAGCCCGGGAAATCGCCTGCGAAGTGCTCGATCAGGTTGCCCACGAACCTCTCTACGGATCCGAAGAGGGCTCTGTGCACCAGCAGCACCCTGTGGTCGTTCCCGTCCTCGCCGACGTAGGTGAGATCGAATCGCTCGGGTATGTTGAAGTCGAACTGCACCGTCGGCCCCTGCCAGGTCCGGCCCAGCGCATCGCGTAGCTTGATGTCTATCTTGGGACCATAGAACACGGCCTCTCCCTCGGCCCTCCTGTAGGACTCGCCCATCCGCTCCAGAGCGTCGGCGAGTGACCTCTCGACCGTCTCCCACTGATCCATGTCTCCCGCGTAGTGGTCCGGGTCCTGCCTGTCGTGCAGGGACAGCTCTATCTCGTAGCCGAAGCCGAATACCTTCAGGAAGTAGAGGGCGAAGCGAACGACGTTCTGGATTTCACTGATTATCTGATCAGGTGTGCAGAAGATATGCCCGTCGTCTACTGTGAACCCTCGGACCCGCATCAGCCCGTGGAGCACGCCGCTCTTCTCGTACCTGTAGACGGTGCCGAGCTCCGCGAGCCGTAGAGGCAGCTCCCTGTACGACCTCTTGCGGTCCCCGTAGATGACTATGTGCCCGGGGCAGTTCATGGGCTTGAGGACGAACTCCTCCTGGCCCACGGGGATGAAGTACATGTTGTCCCTGTAGTAGTCGTAGTGCCCGGAGGTCTTCCAGAGACCGGCCGGCGCTATGTGAGGGGTCGACACGAGCTGGTAGCCGCTGGCTCTGTGAGCCCGCTTCCAGTGGTTCTCGAGCTCCTCCTTGAGGATGGTCCCG